>JAZFPY010000022.1:0-13499 GCA_036444875.1 Woeseiaceae bacterium
AACAATGGAGAAAGTGCTACATGGCCAGAATTACGGTCGAAGATTGTCTGGCAAACATCGAAAATATTTTTGAGATGGTGCTGGTTGCGGCCAAACGCGCCAGACGACTTGCTCATGGTGCCGACGCCCTGGTCGAGCTTGAAAACGACAAGCCGACGGTAATTGCATTACGTGAAATTGCTGACGGGCACATCACGCCGGCAATTCTCGAAGAAATTGAACAGCCGGCTACTGACGAATTTATGCAGTCGGAGGCCGCTGAAGACATCATTCCGCTGCGCGGAATTTCTATCGGCAACTAAGACGTACTTTCCACGACAATCGCGGCGCCTAACGTTTCAGAACGCCGGTTGTCAAATACCTGGGCACTATGGCCGGCCATAATCACAAATTCGCCAAGAGCGGATTGTGCAACCGGGTATGATTAAGCATGGACTACGCCGCATCAATTCTCGCCAAGATACCTGGCACGTCCTCGCGACGTGACCGGGGCGTGAGGCGGCTGTTCGAAACACTTGAATCCTATATGCCTGCCGATCATATCGAGCAGGTCATGCACGCGTACGAGTTCGGCGCGGCTGCGCATCAGGGGCAAACACGCATGTCGGGCGATCCCTTCATCTCCCATCCTATTGCTGTCGCAAAGGAGCTGGCCGACATGCACATGGATGCCCAAACGATCGCCGCGGCCATCCTCCATGATGTGGTAGAAGATACGCCCACAACGCTCGACAATATCGAAGAGCAATTTGGCCAGGAGATTGCGGCTCTAGTAGACGGTGTCAGCAAACTCGATCAGATTCGTTTTCACAGCCGCGCTGAAGCGCAGGCTGAGAGCCTCCGTAAAATGATGCTCGCCATGATCGAGGACATCCGGGTTATTCTCGTTAAGCTCGCCGACCGACTGCACAACATGCAAACACTCGATGCAATGCCCCGCGAAAAGCAGGCGCGCATTGCGCGGGAAACGGTCGAAATTTATGCCCCGATTGCAAACCGCCTCGGCATAAATCACATGAAGGTCGATCTCGAGGAACTCGGCTTTCGCTATCTATACCCGTTCCGTCATCGCGTGCTGAAAAATACGCTAAAGAAAAGCAAGGGCAATCAGCGCCAGATCGTCAAGAAAATTTCCGAAAGCCTGCAGAAGGCTCTGGAAGCTGAAGATATCAAGGGACAAGTCGTCGGCCGGGAGAAGCATCTTTACAGCATTTACAAGAAAATGGCGGAGAAGAAGCGCTTGTTGAGCGACGTTGTCGATGTTTATGGTTTTCGCATTATCGTCGATGACGTCAATACCTGTTACCAGGTGCTGGGTCTCGTGCACGGACTATATAAGCCCATGCCGGGTCGATTCAAAGACTACATAGCCATTCCGCGTGTCAACGGTTATCAGTCTCTGCATACAACCTTGTTCGGCCCCAAAGGACTGCCGCTCGAAGTGCAGATTCGCACCGTGGAGATGGACCGGGTCGCCGAATCCGGCGTTGCCGCACACTGGCAATACAAAGCGGAGGACAAGACGAGCGCAACACCGCAGCGGCGGGCACGGGAGTGGCTCACCCACCTTGTCGAGATTCAGCAGTCCGGCAGTTCGGAAGAGTTTCTCGAAAGCGTCAAGGTAGACCTGTTTCCCGACAAGATTTATGTGTTTACGCCGACCGGCGATATCATGCCTTTGCCCAAGGGCTCGACCACGGTCGACTTTGCTTATGCGGTACATACCGCCATCGGAAATCGCTGCGTGGCCGCAAAAGTCGATCGACATCTCGTGCCATTGAGAACACAACTGCAGAACAGCCAGACGGTCGAGATCATCACCAGCCGGGGTGCCAAGCCGAATCCCAACTGGGTGACTTTTGTCGTTACGGCCAAAGCGCGGTCTGCGATTCGCCAGCATATGAAGAATATGCGCTCGAGCGAGTCAATCGATTTGGGCAAGCGCCTGCTCGATCGCTCGTTGAAAGACCTCAATTCGTCGCTTCGAAAGGTCGGCAAGGTTCGAATGCGGGAGGGGCTCGACGAACTGGACCTCAAGGATACGTCCGAGCTTTTCGAACAACTCGGCATGGGCGAGAGGCTTGCGCCGCTGACTGCGAGATTCCTGATCGGCGTAAACGGAGAAGGCGACACCGAGCCTACCGCAGCGAGTCTCGTTATTGCCGGCACCGAAGGCATGGTCGTGAGTTACGCAAAGTGTTGTTACCCGATTCCCGGTGATGATGTCATGGGATACCTGAGTTCTGGAAGGGGCGTCGTGATTCACCGTAATTCCTGTGGCAACCTGATCAATTTCCGAAAGCAGCCGGAAAAATGGCTTGCCATTAGCTGGGAAGAAGACATAGACCGTGACTTCTCCAGTCAGATTCAGGTGGAAACTGTAAACAAGACGGGCGTACTGGCAGAAGTGGCTGCAACAATTGCCGACTCCGACTCAAACATCGAGGAGGTCGCCGTATTGAGCCGGCACGAAGACTGTTCCACGCTTACGTTTCTCTTGCAGGTGAAGGATCGGACGCATCTGGCGAAAGTCATGCGAAAAGTGCGCAACATGAAAAACGTCATGCGAGTATCGCGAGACTGCGCCTGACAGAGAAAACCACGGAGAAAAACTTGAACAAAGAGGCGATATTGAGTGAGGGCGCACCGTCGGCGATCGGCGCTTATTCCCAGGCCATCAGGGCGGGCCAATTCGTATTCATCTCAGGCCAAATCCCTCTTGACCCGGCGACGATGGAGATTGTCGAAGGTGATTTCGAAGTCCGCGCCCGGCGAGTGTTCAATAATCTCAAGGCCATCGCGCAAGAAGCGGGCGGAGGGCTCGATCAGATCGTGAAACTTACGGTTTATCTTACCGATCTCGATAACTTCGCGACCGTAAACAGCGTAATGGCGGATTATTTCCAGGAGCCATATCCCGCACGGGCGGCCCTGGGGGTCGCTGCACTGCCAAAGGGCGCGGATATTGAGGCCGAGGCGATTCTCGCAGTGTGATCCTTTACCTGTCCGGTGCAGAAATCCGACGCCAATCTTGATTCACCGTTAACCGTTCTCCGGGGCGTCGGCCCGGCACTCGACACAAAACTTGCTCGCCTCGGTCTGCACCGCGTGGCAGACCTGTTGTTCCTGTTGCCTAAGCGCTACGAAGACCGCACGACCCTGGCCAAGATCGGTCCGCTGCAGGCGGGTAGCTGCCGTCTCGTCAGCGGTGAAGTCCTGCTTGCGGAAACCGTATATCGCGGCCGCCGCAATCTGCTCGTCCGTATTGGTGACGGTACGGGTCAGATAACGCTCCGATTTTTTCATTTTTCGAAGCAGCAGCAAGTACAGTTTCGAACAGGTGTCTCGGTCAGTTTTTTTGGCGATGTCCGCACGGGTCCGGCCGGCCTGGAAATGGTCCACCCGGAATACCGGATTCTCAAGCCCGGCCAGAATCCGGTCATTAGCGATTCGCTAACGCCGATCTACCCGGCCACCGAAGGCGTGCAGCAGGGCCGGCTCAGAAATCTTGCCGGTCAGGTACTAGAGATTGCGAAGGCCTCGCCGCCCGATGAATTGTTGCCCGATGAAATTCGCCAACAATACGACATGCCCGCTTTGTTCGACGCATTGCTCTACTTGCATCAACCCCCACCAGATGCGGATCTCGCGAGCATCGATGCGGGCAGACACCCCTGTCAGCAACGACTCGCATTCGAAGAACTCCTCGCACATTATCTGAGCCTCCGGAATCTCCGCGACATCGCCAGAACCGCAGGCGCGCCTCAATTACGCGAAGGCACGAAACTGGCTGAGCGCTTTATCAGCGAGCTTCCGTACAAGCTTACCACTGCCCAGCAACGTGTTATCAAGGAGATCACGGACGATATTGCAACGCCTTATCCAATGCTTCGATTGATTCAGGGCGATGTCGGCTCCGGAAAAACCGTTGTCGCAGCAGTCGCATGCCTGAGGGCAATTGCCAGCGGCGTACAAGCCGCCGTCATGGCACCTACGGAACTCCTTGCCGAGCAGCACTACCGAAATTTCTCTGACTGGTTTCGGCCGCTCGGCATCGAACCGGCATGGCTGAGCGGCAGCCAGCGCCAGGCGGAAAGGCGCGAGTCACTGGAGGCCATTGCGAGTGGCGATGCGTCACTCGTCATCGGAACACACGCACTATTTCAGGAGGGAGTTACGTTCAAACAACTCGCCCTGCTCGTCATCGACGAGCAGCACCGCTTTGGCGTGCATCAGCGCATGGCTTTGCGAGAAAAAGGCGAGCAGGGACAGGGACACCCCCACCAGCTCGTTATGACTGCAACACCGATACCAAGAACGCTCGCCATGGCTGCCTATGCAGACCTCGATACATCAATCATCGATGAACTCCCGCCCGGCCGACAGCCAGTACAAACTGTTGCAATGCCGGAGACGCGGCGTGCCGAAGTCATCGAGCGCGTACGTTCGTCCTGCAAAAACGGCCAGCAAGCCTACTGGGTCTGTCCGCTGATCGAAGAATCGAATGTCCTCGACTACCAGGCCGCTGAAGCCAGCTATAAAATGCTGGCCGAGGCGCTACCGGATCTGCAGGTCGGTCTTGTGCACGGCCGCATGAAACCTGCCGAAAAAGAATCGCTGATGCGAGCGTTCAAGGACGGCAAGATTCAACTCCTGGTTGCGACAACGGTTATCGAGGTCGGTGTGGATGTGCCTACTGCCACCCTGATGATCATCGAAAACGCGGAACGCATGGGACTATCGCAATTGCATCAGCTCCGTGGCCGGGTAGGGCGCGGCAGCACCAAAAGCCATTGTGTACTGTTGTATAAACCGCCGCTCGGTCATCTTGCCCGCAACCGCCTGGCTGTCCTTCGGGACACCAACGATGGCTTCCTCGTTGCGCAGAGAGACCTCGAACTTCGCGGTCCCGGAGAGCTTCTGGGCACGCGGCAGACGGGTTTGCCGCAGTACCGAATTGCCGACCTGGTACGCCACGCCGAGCTCATGCCCAAAGTGCAGCTTGCCGCAGAATCGATACGAAGATCGCCGTCCGGCAAAGGCGATGAAATCGTCCGCCGCTGGCTCGGCGATGCGGGCCGATACGGCAAGGTCTGATAATCTTCGTGACCAGGCAATCCGCGAAGGCTTTCAGAAAATGATAAAAGGGCAGGCAGACGGCAGCATTATCCCCGGCTTCCTCAATCAGCTCTCGAACTATGTTCAGCTGATGCGGCTCGATAAGCCGATCGGTGTCTGGCTTCTGTTATGGCCAACGCTCTGGGCGCTTTGGCTCGCCGGCAAAGGCCACCCGGACGGCGGTATCTTCTTCGTGTTCATGCTCGGCGTCGTCGTCATGCGCTCGGCAGGTTGCGTCCTGAACGATTTTGCGGACAGGAAAATCGATCCCTACGTCGAACGAACGCGTACCCGCCCCATTGCTTCAGGGGCCGTAGCGCCGATGGAGGCGCTTACCTTGTTTGTCGCGCTTGCCCTGGTTGCTATCGGCCTGGCCGCAATGCTCAATCGGCCGGCACAGCTTCTCGCCTTTATTGCAGCCGCGCTGACTGTCGCTTATCCGTTTATCAAACGATATGTTTCCATTCCGCAGCTCGTGCTCGGCGCGGCTTTCGGCTGGGCTGTGCCAATGGCCTTTGCCGCACAAACAGGACAGACGCCACAACTGGCCTGGCTGGTGTTCGGAACGGCGCTAATCTGGGCGGTCATCTATGACACGTTCTACGCAATGGCGGACCGTGAAGATGACTTGAAGATCGGCGTCAAATCAACGGCCATCTTGTTCGGCGACGCAGATCTTTTTGTCATCAGCGGATTGCAAATCCTGATGCTCGTGGCGCTTCTTTTTATCGGCAACATGGCCGAGATGGGTGCCTGGTATTACGCGTCCGTCGTTATTACTGGAATCCTGATGGGCTATCACCAGTGGCTGGCCCGCAACCGACAACCCGTAAACTGCTTCAATGCATTTCTGCACAACCATTACATCGGCATGACGGTGTTCGTCGGCATAGTTCTGCACTACACATTTAATCCCGCGTTACCTGCCTAGTGGCCCGACAAGGGCATGGCTAAGTTCCGTTTTACGACCGTCATTGCCATCGTCATTGCCAACATGGTTGGCACCGGCGTATTCACGAGCCTTGGTTTTCAGCTGCTGGACATTCGCTCCGGCTTCGTTCTGCTGATGCTCTGGGCCGTCGGCGGAATCGTCGCGGTTTGCGGCGCCATGGCATACGCCGAGCTCGGCGCCGCGTTGCCGCGATCCGGTGGCGAGTACAATTTCCTGGCGAGAATTTACCATCCTGCTGCCGGGTTCATATCCGGCTGGGTGTCTGTCACCATCGGATTCGCTGCGCCAACTGCCCTTGCGGCGATCACATTTGCGGCGTACACAACTTCGGCTTTGCCCGGCGAGTCGTCCGATGCGCTGCAGAAGGCACTGGCTTGCAGTCTCGTCGTCGCGCTAACTCTCGTTCACGCGAGCACGAGGCGAAATAGCGGTGGTTTGCAGGTCGTTTTCACCATCCTGAAGGTCGGCGTCATCGTTATTTTCTGTTTGGCCGCAGTGACGTTTGCCAAAGTACCTCAGCCAGTCCATTTCTGGCCTGCAGCCGGCGACAGCGTATTACTGACGAGCAGCGCATTTGCCGTGTCCCTTATCTATGTCAGTTACGCCTACACCGGCTGGAATGCTGCAACCTATCTCTCCAGCGAGCTCGAAAATCCACAACGTACGCTGCCCGTTATTCTGATGACCGGCACCCTGGTCGTCATGTTCCTGTATGTGGCGCTGAATTTCGTCTTCCTGCGGGTCGCGCCCATGGACGCTATGGCGGGCCAGATTGAAGTCGGCTACATCGCGGCGCGATCTGCGTTCGGTGATGTGGGGGGCCGGTTTACCGGCCTGGTGCTCGCCTCGTTGCTGGTGTCCACGGTCAGCGCGATGACCCTCGCCGGCCCGCGTGTATTACAGGTGATCGGCGAGGACTTTCATGCCCTACGGCTTTTGTCACGAACAAACAGGGATGGCATACCTGCAACTGCAATCTTTGTTCAGTCTTGCCTCGCCGTACTTTTCATCCTGACCTCGAGTTTCGAATCCATACTCGTATTCGCGGGTTTCACTTTGGCGCTGAACAGTTTCGCCACTGTGCTTGGCGTATTCGTGCTGCGATGGCGTCAGCCCAATTTGCCGCGCCCTTATCGCACGTTTGCTTATCCCTTAACGCCACTGATTTATCTTGCACTGACCGGGTGGACCCTGACTTTCGTGCTCATCAACAAGCCGGTAGAGGGGTTGTTCGGCCTGGGAATTATCGGCGCCGGTCTGATCTTCTATTTACTCTCAGCCGCCAGAAATCGCGGCTACCGGGCGACAGCCTGAGCAACAAAAAACCGACCCCGGGAGCCGCTCCCACGGCCCTGTTTCGCTCGGGGGCCCTGCGGCATGCCCTGGCGGCGATGCTTATCTGGCATCACACATTGGAGTAGAACATGTGACGCAATACAACGACACGGGCGACGGTTTCGGTCAGATTGTGACGAAATTTGGCACATCAGCCACCCGAATGCCGACTTTTTCAAGTCCTGTACACTGGTGAATGACTTTTTATTCCCTTTTAGAACAGGCGCTTATGGGGCTAGGCGCAATTGTGGCACAAGTCTCGCTTTAGATATGGGTGGAGGCCCGAAACCGCGTATCAAATGAACGCCGATGCGCCTGCGTTTCAAGGAGCGCAACATGAGAAAAAATCAGTGGGGTTTTACACTGATCGAATTAATGATCGTGGTCGCCATTATCGGCATCCTGGCGGCGATCGCGATTCCGATGTACCTGGATTACACGACCCGCAGCCAGATCGCGGAGGGCCTCAACGTCGCGGGTGGCGCAAAATCTGCCGTGACCGAGTATTACCAGGACCGTGGTACGTTTCCGGCCAACAATGCCGAAGCCGGCCTGGACGCCCCCGGCAACATTACCGGTAAATACGTTGTTTCAGTATCCGCCGACAGCAGCGGCGTCATTACGATTCTTTACGGCAACGCCGCGCACCCGTTTATAAATGGCGAGACAGTTGTTTTGACGGCGACAGACAATGTCGGCAGTGTGGGCTGGGCCTGCGCAAGCGGTGGCGTCATTCAGGCTAAACACATGCCGTCTGCCTGCCGTTAGGCATTACGACTTTTTTTGCTCCAGAAGTCCGCGTTCTTAATTCCCAAAGCATCGGGGTCGAAACTGTACTCTTTGACGCCGGCTTTTCTTTGTGCTTCGTAGTCCTTTAGCGCCTTGAGCGCCGGCTTTCCCATCAAGAACAGAATCAATATCGCGATGATGTTCAGCCAGGCCATCAGACCGACACCGATGTCGCCGAGCCCCCAGGCAAGGTTCGCGGTCCTCACTGCCCCATAAAATACCGAGGCCATCAGCGCCAATTTCAAAATCACCATCTCACCGGGTACTTTGAAGAATCGCCTGAGATAAGCGACGTTGGTTTCAGCGATGTAGTAGTAAGCGAGCAATGTGGTAAACGCGAAAAAGAAAAGTGCGACGGCAACAAAAGGTTTACCGACACCGGGAAAAACACTTTCCACGGCAAATTGAGTAAATGCCGGGCTTTCCGTCGTCACGTCTGCGGCCAGGTTTTGAATCAGGAAGCCGCCATCACCACCATGCACGTTGTAAGCGCCCGTGATCAGAATCATGAAAGCCGTGGCTGAGCAAACGAACAAAGTATCGATGTAGACCGAGAACGCCTGCACCAGTCCTTGCTGTGCCGGATGTTGCACTTCGGCCGCGGCTGCCGCATGCGGCCCGGTGCCCTGTCCCGCCTCGTTGGAATAAACCCCTCTTTTAACGCCCCAGCCGATAGCTGCGCCGAAACCCGCCATGGGCGTAAATGCGTCTTTGAAAATCAGGCTGATCACTCCAGGCAACTCGGAAAAGTTCAAAATAATAATGATGACAGCCGCAGAGATGTATGCCAGCGCCATGAACGGAACGACGATCTGCGTGAAATGAGCAATGCGCTTCACGCCGCCGAAGATGATGAAGCCCAGAACCATTACGACAGCAACGGCTGTTGAGATTTTCGTGACGCCCATACTGCCGAAGTCAGTATGGATGATCTGTCCCGTGCCCAAAGCAACTTCTGCAGCATTGGCGATACTGTTCGCCTGAACACCGGGTAACAGCAGGCCGGTAGCCATGATCGTCGTAACCGCAAATATCCAGGCATACCATTTTTGCCCCATGGCTTTTTCGATATAGAAGGCCGGCCCGCCACGGTACTGGCCCTCGTCCTCTTCTTTATAGATCTGGCCAAGGGTGGATTCGACATAGGCGGTAGATGCACCAAGGAATGCCACCATCCACATCCAGAAAACGGCGCCCGGCCCGCCGAAACCGATTGCAGCCGCAACACCTGCAATGTTGCCAGTGCCAACCCGGCCTGACAGCGATACCGCCAATGCCTGGAAGGATGAAATGCCCCGGTCAGAACTCTTCGAGGAAAACAGGAGGCGGACCATTTCGCCAAACAGCCGGACCTGAACGAACCGGGTAAGAACGGAAAAAAACAGTCCGGCGCCCAGAGCCAGATAAATAAGCGCAGGACTCCAGACGACTGCGTTAACCTGGTTAACGAATGATTCCATAATCAGGTCCTTAATGTTCTGTCCAATATTGGGCCGATACCGAAGCTCGTCCGTCAGGACGACCAATTCGCCCGTCAGGACGGGCTCCTACCAAGGGTTTAATCGGCACTTGTAAAAACCTGTCCTGACGGGTGAATGGTGCCCGCCCTGACGAGCAAATGGTGCCCGCCCTGGCGGGCAAATTCGGACAAGTAGCGCTGTGCATATCATAACCAGGGTCGCTTGTCACAGAAATCGGCTATCCTCGCCAGCATGGATCGGTTCAACACACCGTGGCGTGTCACCGCCGCCGCAATATATACAGCGCCGTCGGATTCGCGTGTCTATGGCAGTCTCGACATCGATGTGACCGACGCAAAACGCTTCATGGACGAACAGCGTCGGGCCGGTGTGAAAATCACGATGGTCCACCTGACAACCGCAGTACTCGCGCGGGCAATCGCGTTCGACGTCCCGGAACTCAATTGTTTTATTCGACGAGGCAGGATTATCGGGCGCAGGCGGCTCAACGTAATGGTGCCCGTAATGCTCGATAGTCGGGCCGGTGTAAGTTCCGTTATTGTGAATGATGCACACGCGAGGCCGGCAAGTGATCTCGCGCATGACATACGGGAGCTTGCACAAAAGAGTCGTGGCGGCACTGAATCGCAGGCCTCCAGGAATAAATATTTGCTCAATAGCATTCCCTGGCCGTTCCGTCGCGCCGTGTTCAAATTTTTGAAGTGGCTAAGCATGGATCTCGGCATCGAACTGCCCCGCCTCGGACTGTCATCAGACAGCTTCGGATCATTCATTGTCTCCGACATCGGCAGTTTCGGTCTCACGACCGGTATGGCGGCGCTCTTCCCCGCTGCCAAGATTCCTGCCGTCATCATCATGGGCAAAATGGAACAGAAACCTGTCGTGCGAGACGGTGAAATTGTCATTCGGACCATCCTTCCGCTCACGGGCACCTTCGATCATCGGATTGTCGACGGCATGCAGATCGGCAAGCTCGGCCGGGCAATTCACCGAAATTTCGCACGTCCCGAATGGCTCAACGAGGTACCCGAAAAAGAGCTGGCGGACTGCCTGTTCGAGCCCGGCCAAACCCGGGACAACTGAGTCGTCAGGCCGGTACCGCACGCGCTACAGCCAGCACGCTGACTCTCTCTGCCCCAGCGGCCAATAGCGTCCCGGCAAGCTGGCGGCAAGTCTCGCCGGTCGTAATCACGTCATCGACCACGAGTGGGTGACGAAAATGCAGGCTGCCGCGGGCTTCAAACGCCGCCTTCATGTTGCGGCGGCGCCCGGCTGCGTCAAGTCCTGTTTGGGGCCTCGTAAACCTTACGCGGCGGACATTGCCGATCACTGGTAGCCCGGACTTCCTGCGCAGCGGCCGACACAGTTCGGCAGCCTGATTGAAACCCCTGATCGCGTGTCGCCGTGGGTGAAGCGGTACAGGCAACAGGGCATCCACATCCCCGAACGCTTCCGCGAGCAGAGGCAAAATAAGTTTGCCGAAGGCAGGCGCATGGAAAAGCTGTCGCTGAAACTTCAGCGCTTTCAGCGCGCCGTCTACCGGAAATGTATACAGAAGCGGCGCAAAGGCCTTCTCAAAGGGCGGTGGATGCAGCTGACAGTCGGAACAATGTGCGCCTGGCGGCAACGGCACCGCCAGTGGCTTCCCGCAACGCTCACAGACAATACCCGTCCACGGCAGGTCGGATCTGCACGCTGTGCAAAAGTGACCCTCCGCCAGGCTTAGTCCACAAAGCACACAGCTGTGCGGTAAGAAAAGCCTCAATAAGCTGCTGGCTGCAGCCATGACCTGTTTTCCTTTCATGCCTGCACACTCGCATCGGACCACGGTGCTGCGCAGCTGGCGTAAGTTCCCTGTCCGGGCATAAACAGGCGCTGCCAGCCACCCGGCTCACGCGGTAAAGAACGGTTATGCTGGTTGCCGCGATGAAGTCACAGCCAGGTACACTCAATTTCAGGGACTTGCAGCGCCGCTTCGATCGCGCAGCGGCAAGTTTTGACGACGTGGATTTCGTCCACCGAAAAACCGCAGACGGTCTTATGGACCGACTGGACCCGATGCTGATTGATGCAAAATGGATTTTGGACCTCGGCAGTGCGACCGGATCAGCAGGCCGCCAACTTTGCCGGCGGTTCAAACGAGGCCGCGTTATCGTTCTGGACACCTCGCATGAAATGCTGCAACAAGCCAGGAAAAAACAGACGTGGTTTTCACGAGTGTTCGGGCTGCAGGCGAACGCACTCGCTTTGCCAGTGCAAACAGGCTCGGTTGATCTGGTTTTTTCGAACCTGCTTTTGCCATGGATTGATGATGTGCGGACCATGTTTACTGAGGTCACGCGGGTGCTGCGCAAGGGCGGGCTTTTTGCCTTCTCTACACTTGGGCCGGGGAGTCTGTCGGAACTACGGGACGCCTGGGCAACTGTCGACAATGACCCGCACGTCAACCGCTTTGCAGACATGCATGATATCGGCGACGGTCTGGTTCATGCAGGCCTGCGCGACCCGGTGCTCGATACCGATTTCCTGAACGTGAGTTACAGGGACACGGCTTCCCTTTTTCGCGACCTGACTCTGATTGGGGGTCGAAACAGCCTCGCTGGCCGTGCGAAAACGCTGACGGGGAAAGGCCGCTTTCGCAATATGGACCGACAGCTCAGCAGCCGCTTCAGGGGGGGCTTGCTGGAGCTCAGACTGGAGCTCGTCTATGGGCATGCCTGGGGCAGCGGCCCCCGACAGGCGCCCGGAGAATATCTCATTGAAGCGGCACAGATCGAGAAAAGGCAACGGTAGTGGTCCGCGAATCCGGCTCCCGGGCCACTTCCCTGAATCGCAATACCCGGTTAGGATATGTGTCCGCTCAAACGCGCATACAAGAAGCCTTCAGGCTTGTCGCGCACGAGTGAACAACGAGGCCAGGCAACTGAACATCAGCATTGTACAAACTGTCGCCGACTGGCGAGATTACTATGAACTGACGAAACCGCGCGTCGTAATGCTGATCGCATTTACGGCCCTTGTCGGCATGTTTCTGGCCGTACCGGACTGGCCGGGGGCCAGCGCTTTGCTCTTCGGTACCCTCGGCATCGGTCTGGCCGCCTCTTCGGCTGCGGTGGTTAATCATGTGCTGGATGCCCAGATCGATGCTCAAATGTCCAGAACGCAGCGCCGGCCTTTGCCACAGGGCAGATTGTCGGAATTCCAGGCTCTCACCTTTGCTACAGCTCTGTGCGTAATCTCAATGTTGATGCTGTGGTTTCTGGCTAACCCGCTCACCGCCGTATTAACGTTCGCGTCTCTGATTGGTTATGCCATTGTCTATACCGTTTTTCTGAAGCGTGCGACTCCACAAAACATCGTTGTCGGCGGCGCCGCGGGCGCCGCACCGCCGGTTCTCGGCTGGACGGCAGTGACCGGCGAAATTCACGGCGATGCTTTGTTGTTATTCCTTATTATCTTTGTTTGGACGCCACCTCACTTCTGGGCGCTTGCAATCGCCAAGAAAGACGAATACGCCAAAGTCGGTATTCCGATGCTGCCGGTAACGCACGGCAACGATCTTACACGCCTGTTCATTTTGCTTTACACAATCCTGCTCGTACTAATCACTCTTTTACCGTACTCGTCCGGTATGAGCGGACTGATTTATCTTGTTACTGCCGTCACGCTTAGCGTAACGTTCGTGTCTTATGCCATCCGCCTCAGGAAAGACACCGGCACCGCCCTGGCGATGCGGGTTTTTCGTTACTCCATTGATTACCTGATGATTCTTTTCGCGGCACTCCTCATCGATCATTATTTTATGATTCGCGTCGACTTCTAGC
>JAZFPY010000023.1:0-17639 GCA_036444875.1 Woeseiaceae bacterium
CACTCAAGGAAAATCTGGACGAGTCACTGGAATTATATGCCGATGTTGTTTTGAATCCGGCATTCCCGCAGAAGGAACTCGATCGCTTGCGAAAGGCCAGGCTCGCGCAAATCAAACAGGAGAAGACACAGCCTATCGGCATCGCCCTGCGCGTCCTCCCGGCGTTGATGTACGGCAGGGATCATGCCTACAGTCTGCCGCTGACCGGATCCGGTACAGAAGAATCGGTGGCGCGCATTACGCGAGATTCACTCGTCAATTACCACCAGACCTGGTTCAAGCCGAACAATGCGACCATGATCGTCGTCGGCGACACCACGATGGAGGAGATCAAACCAAAGCTCGAAAAATTGTTCCGGCGTTGGCAGCCGGGCAACGTACCGATCAAGAATATCGGCAATGTCGATCTTCCCGATAAAGATCGCATCTATATCATTGACCGCCCCGACGCCGTCCAGTCCATCATATTTGCCGCAAACGTCGCACCACCGGCCGGACAAGGCAATGAAATCGCTATCGAGACGATGAACGAGATCATTGGTGGCAGCTTTACTTCGCGAATCAATATGAATCTGCGCGAAGACAAACATTGGGCGTACGGCGCAAGATCGGTGGTCGTATCTACCAAGGGACAGCGGCCATACATAGCATACGCACCGGTGCAGACCGACAAAACCATGGAATCGATGGCCGAGATCAAGCGCGAACTCAAGGAATATCTGGGCGAGAACCCCGCAACAAACGAAGAGCTCGAGAAGGTAAAAAATAACAATACCTTGAGCCTGCCCGGGCGATGGGAAACGGCCAGTGCCGTGTTGCGAGATATCGGAGAAATTGTCACGTACGACCTGCCCGACGATTACTGGGACACCTACGCGGACAATGTGAGAAATCTCTCCCTCGAGCAGATCGCTGAAGCGGCCGATGATGTCATTAAACCGGACAATCTCCTCTGGGTCGTGGTCGGCGATCGCGAAAAGATTGAACCGAGAATTCGTGAGCTCGAACTCGGTGAGATCATTCACCTTGATGCCGACGGCAATCTGCTGGAACCGACCGCCGCGAACTAGCGTCGGGGACAGACCCCGGGTCTGTCCCGGGGTCTGTCCCCAGTTCGATGATTTCCTTTTTATTCGATTTGAATGATCCGATCAGCGCGGGCCAGCACGTCCGGCCGGTGGGCGACGCTGATGATCGTTATTCCTGAGCGGGCCAGCCTGTCCAGGATGTGCCTTTCCGTGTCGATATCGAGATGGCTTGTTGCCTCGTCCAGGAACAACATGCGCGGGTTCCGGTAAAGCGCCCTAGCCAAAAGGATTCGTTGCTGCTGCCCACCGGACAGGCTGCTTCCCGAATCTCCGACCAGTGTATTCAGCGTCATCGGCAGTGACTGGATGTCTGTCCATATTTCTGCGTTGATCGCCGCCTTGACTATGCGCTCGATATCCGGCTGCGGATCGAATGCCGCAATATTTTCGCCGATCGAACCCTGAAACAGCCTGTCATTCTGCAGCACGATACCAAACTGTTGACGAAGGCAGCGCGAATCCCACAGCGAAAGGTCCTTGCCGTCGATCAGAATCCGGCCGCTGGTCGCAGCCAGCTGTGTCGACATGAGCCGTAGCAATGTCGTCTTGCCGGCCCCCGAAGGTCCGGCGATAGCTGTCGTTTCGCCCCTGGCTATGACGCAGCAAAAATCGCGGACAACCCAGGGACCGCCCGGGTACCTGAAACTCAGGTTTCTGGCCTCAATCGAGCCGGCGACGTGCGCATGTATCGCGCCTCGCGGCGGTAAGGATTCCGGCTCTGCCAACAAGATGTCGGAAATCCGGTCCATGTGTACTCTGAGCACGAAAAAGCTTCTTATGATATTCGTGAGACTTATAGCCGCTGCGCCAAACCGGCTTCGCAGGCTAAGAAAGGCAAAGAGAACACCGAGAGTGATTTGTTTTTCGACGATGCCGGATATGCCTATGCCAAGGAACAGCACTTGTTCCGCGGCTCCGATGATTCCCGCTCCGGCGCTGCTGTAGATTGACAACTTCGCCTGTCTGACACCGGCATTTGTGGCCGCAAAGAAATGGCCTTGCCATTGACTCAGTCGCAGCGCGCCGAGATCGAGGGCTCGAACCGAGTCATATGCACCCAGCGTCTCGAGCAACAAGCTGTTTTGTCTCGCCGTGTGTACCAGCGCTTCCTCAGTCAGCCGGCGACTTGCGGGCAGAAGGGCGAATGTCAGCAGCGTGGACAGCAGCAGGCCACCGAGCGATACAGCGGTCAGCCACGCGCTGTACAGGAACATTATCGTCAGCGTCGCAAGCAGAACGACGAGCTGTGCGATTCCGTTGATACCGGATTCAGTCAGGGCCGTGCGTATCGGAGTTAGCGATTCGATCTTGGACATCAGATCGCCGAGGTGTCGTCCCTGCAAAAAAGAAGCAGGCAAACTGAGGAGGTGGTTCAAGACGCTCAGCGTACTGTCTACTGCCAGCCTTGTGCCGGCATAGAGGCTGATCCATCGACGCGATCCTTCGAGCAGGATGCCGACGAACATCACAATTGCCAGTCCCAGCAACGCACGATAAAGCCAGACCCTGTCCTGGCCGAGAACGACTTCGTCGATCAGCAACTGGGTTGCGATCGGCGGCACAAGGGCCAAAGTCTGTATGGTGATCAGCAATGCCAGCATCATCCACAAGTAGCGGCCGAGATATTGAAACGATCCGACAAAGTCGGAAAATCTGACCCTGGCATCTTTACTGTTCCGCTCGAACTCCCGCGCCGGAGTCAATTCGACTGCGACGCCAGTGAACGCACGGTCAAGCTCCTCGATTCTGACAACACGCCTGCCCGACGCCGGATCGTGAATGACTGCCTTACCGCGCTTCATTCGCACCAGAAGTACGAAGTGATTCGTCCTCCAATGCAGTATGGCCGGCAGTCTCAGCTTGTTGATTTCATCGAGCTCCAGGCGCAGCGGCCTCGCGATCAGCCGCAACCCCCGGGCGATTTCGACAAGGTCTTTCAATGTTGTGCCGCGTGACGACATCGAGGCCTGACTGCGAAGCGAATGCAGGCCGGGTTCATGACCATAGTGGCCGGCAACCATTGCAACTGCAGCAAGTCCGCATTCTGATCGTTCCTGCTGCAGGATCAGCGGAACCGGACGCCTGCGGCGCAACCCCAGCAGGTAGTCACGCGCCGGCAAAAGCGGTGCCGTCGTCGTCACTCCAGAAAGAGCGGAGCAACCACTGGTACAGGCGGTAGCGCCGCCTTATTACATCCGCCCGAAACGAGGTGCCCGGCGCCAGCGGCCATGACGAGCCGAGTGCCTCTATGCGGTCGTCGCGAATCGATGCCCGGACTTCAAAGACGGGGCCTTTGATGGGCAGCGGTACAGTCAGGTCCGATGCCAGGAGAGCGATTGTTGATACTTTCGAAACAACCGCCGTCAGAGTGCCGAACATCTCGTGCGGATAGGCATCGAGGCGAAGTTGTACCGACTGTCCGGCCTTTAGCTGTCCGGCTTTGTCGCTCGGCAGATAGAGCCATGCCTCGAGTCGGCCCTCGGCTTTGTACAGTGTCATCAGGGTCTGGCCGGGACGACTGGTGGATCCGGTTGTCACGCTCAGTCGCGCGACGATACCGGCAGCCGGAGCCAATACGACCCGACCGGCTTCGATTTCTGCCCTGCCGATCTGCCGTAGTAGTCGCTCGCGCCCCATGTCGTGCTGCAACCGGTCGAGTCCGGCCGCTGCCAGGGTCTCATCCCGCTTCGCCTGCAAGTCGGCAAGTTCCTGACCGATTTGCAGCAGGTCCCCCTCGAGACCGGCACTGATCGCTTTCGCATGCAGAATCCCGGATCGCTCCTGCGACAGCAGGTCCTTTGCAAGGCCCCCGTTCGCGGCCAGCACCTTCATGCGTTTATACCTTTGTTTCAGCAGACCGATATGGCTCGCCTGCAACTCGATTTCGACGCGCGCCTTGGCCTGGCGGCTGCGTGTGAGCGTAAACTGTTCCTCCAGCGCAGTGACACGGCTTGATTTCATTTCCCGTTGGCGGGCTTGGGCCCGCTCCATGAGTTCGAGTTCCATTCGCAAGGAGCGAACCTGTGATTCGGATACTGGCGACCTGCCCGGTGCGTTGCGATCACTCGTGATGCGCAACAGCACCTGCCCCTCACGGACGGTCATTCCTTCTTTGACTGCCAGCTCCGTTATTCGCCCGGTATCGTTTGCGATGACCTTGAGAAGGCCGCCCGCAGGCATCAGCACCCCGATCGCCCGTGTGCGCTGCGGTACCTCAACGGTATAAACGACCACGCCCAGCAGAATAAGGGAAGACAACGCAACAAGAAGCGTGGCACCCGCTGTTGGCGGAGTGAGTATGCATACCCGCCCAAGCAGTCGGTGCCGCGCGGCTGACACAGACTGTTTTCTGAGCAGAGTCCCGCTATGCACCTCAGGCGAGTCTGCGCCGGCAACCAGCGTCCTTGGCCGTTGATCCGTCAACATTCGAACATTCCTTTGTTCGCATTCCTGTGGAGGGTGCTTAAGCAAATCGAATCACGAATCGGGCTGTCGCCGCCACATCAATTTCGAGGCGAACTCCCTCGTTTTTGCTAATGGTTCGCGAATTTCCAAAATCTTCGCAGAAGTCCGCCCGTATGCGATAACCTTCGACACTTCACGAGAGCGATACGGACCAGGCACAACCGAACGAATGAATACGACCGATTATCTGACACGAATCCGGAATGCCAGTGTGTATGACGTGGCGAGCGAGACTCCGTTGGAACTCGCAAGCAATCTTTCCGCGCGCCTTGGCAACCGAATCCTCCTGAAACGCGAAGACCTGCAGCCGGTTTTTTCTTTCAAGTTGCGTGGCGCTTATAACAAACTGACATCCTTGCCTCAGGAAACTTTGGCGGCCGGGATAATTTGCGGCTCGGCCGGCAACCACGCCCAGGGTGTGGCATTGGCTGCCAAACGAAAAGGGATAAGGGCCGTTATCGTAATGCCCGTTACGACGCCGAGCATCAAAGTCGAAGCGGTCAGGTCATTGGGTGGCGAGGTAGTGTTGCACGGTGATACCTACGACGACGCCTATGCCCATGCACGCCAACTCGAAAAAGAACAGCAGCTGACATTCATTCATCCCTTCGACGACCCGGACGTCATTGCCGGGCAGGGCACGATCGGCATGGAAATTCTCGAGCAAACCGATGAGAAGATCAGCGCGGTGTTTGTGCCGATCGGTGGCGGCGGCCTGATCTCCGGTATAGCCGCATACATCAAAGCGGTAGATCCCGAGATCCAGATAATAGGTGTCGAGCCGGATGATTCCGCAGCGATGCGGGAGTCGCTTGCGGCCGGCAAGCCCGTCGTGCTGGATCACGTTGGCATATTCGCAGACGGTGCCGCAGTACGCCGGGTAGGTGACGAGACCTTCCGCATTTGTCACGAGTTGGTCGATGACATTGTGACCGTCGATACCGATCAGGTTTGTGCCGGTATCAGGGACATATTCGAGGACACGCGTTCGATCGTCGAGCCGGCCGGCGCACTGGCTGTAGCGGGCGCGAAAAAATACCTGGCCGATAGCGGAATTCAGAATGAAACGTTTGTCGTCATCAATTCCGGCGCCAACGTGAACTTCGATCGCCTGCGCCACGTAGCCGAACGCGCCGCGATCGGTGAACAACGTGAAATGCTTCTGGCCGTGGAGATTCCCGAGCAGCAGGGAAGTTTTCGGAATTTCTGCGAAGCGATTGGCCGACGGAGTATTACCGAGTTTAACTACCGCTATAGCAATTCAAGTAAGGCGCATATTTTTGTCGGTGTCGAGCTGCATCATGGATATGCCGAACGGCAGGAACTCATCGACAAGCTCAGTTCCCTCGGCTATCGGCTCGAAGACCTGAGTGACAACGAAGTTGCGAAGCTGCATATCCGGCATATGGTTGGCGGTCCCGCGACAGGCCTCGAAAATGAAAGACTGTTCCGCTTCGAGTTTCCGGAGCGGCCCGGGGCGCTGCTGGATTTTTTGCAGGCCGTCGGCACCGACTGGAATATCAGCCTGTTCCATTATCGGAATCACGGCTCCGACTATGGCCGCATCCTTGCCGGCATACAGGTTCCGCCGGAGGAGGCGGAGGAGCTTGAATCTCATCTGTCGAAGCTCGGTTACGCTCACTGGGAAGAGAGCAGCAACCCAGCCTACGCGATGTTTCTGGCGTAGCCGGACGCGCCCGGGCCGGGGCGGCGATTGGTTTCAGATGAAACCGATGCCGCATCAGCAGCGGCCTCCTTATGCCAAAATGTTTGCAACCATTTTGAGCCGCCCGGCATCAAAGACGTAAGCGAATGCAGAAAAACACCGGGGATTTCACACAATGAGACTGAATACTCTAACGATCCTGATTACGTCGGCGTTGCTGGCTGCGGCCGCCCTGGCCGGCGAAGAGCACCAGATGAAAATCGAGATTGCGGTCGACGATGGTGAAAGCGCGCCGACGGTGATTAGACTCGACAGCGATGACATGGGCTTCAAGCTGCATGAACTACAGGAAGGAGAGTCCCGGTCCGTCGTCGACGGCACAGGCCAATCGATCCTCGTCACCCGGATGGCCGATGGCTTCGTCTTCGATGTCGATGGCAAGAAAATCAAGGTGCCTGGTATGCATGACGATCACATGGCGTACGTGTCGGTCGATGCTGACAGGGACATGGACATCGATGTTCGAGTCATGAAACGAATCGAAGTGAAGGGCGACGCGAATCCCGACGACGTAACGATCATCAGCGGCAAGACGCTGGATGACTCTACGAAAGAAGCGATCAGATCTGTGCTGATATCAGCGGGACATGCCGGGAAAACACTGTTCCTGGACGGCAGCGAGCTGCACGGCGACCACACCATGCTGCACAGTTCTGACAGTGTCCACGAAATCAGAATATTCTCCCCCAATGAAGAAAACGTGACGAACTAAATTCCCTTATGCGGTTTGTTTCGTTCCTTGGCGGTGGCATGGCCACCGCCTTTTTTATTAAGTATGCAGCTTAATAATTGGCGTAAGCCTGAGAGTGAATGTGGCTTATTTTTTCCGTCTGCGTCAGGCGATAAAAGTACCGCAGTTCGTGCAGTGTTTTGATGCAATCACCACGCAATCTTTTTAGTAGTCCGTGACAAAATCGCGCAGCGTAGTCATTGGCGGTCTTGTATCGTTCCTGCTGGTCTTCGCTCAGTTCCGGCTTAAAGCTTACCCGGTCGAATAGCCAGCCGTGCAGCCGATTGGCGAACTTACATTCATCCTGGTCCTGTGCCATTAGCCAGGTGCTGACGAACTTGTCGACTTCCGCCTGCATCTCCAGCTCCAGCAACGTTACCGACCTGTCCCGTCCGGCACTCCAAACCAGGTAATTGAAGTGACTGATGCCTTCGAGCACCGTCCACAGGTCGTTCAGCCCCGAGATCTTCAGTGTCTGCATCGGGTTATCCCGCTCAAGCCGCTCGAGCATTTGACTGTCCAGATAAACGCTTAGCGCCATGCCATCGTCATCTTGTGCAAGCAGAACTGATTCGTCGGTATCTGGAATGAGCGATTCCCCAGCCAGCATTCTTGCAAGGCGCGGGTCGGTGACAAGAAAATCACGTACGTCGTGGCCCGGTTCGACCCTATAGATATTGCACAGGTAATTCTGCAGGGCGGCAAGCATGTGTGCCTCAGTGGCTGTTGCGACTCATGGCATTTGGCATGGGAACAACGCCGTTTTTTCTGAGTAACCCAGCGGCCCGTTTGCTGCCTGTACGCAGCCAGACTTCATAGGTTCGCAGGAGATCAATATCGGATGAACGTCGGGTACTATCTCGTACTTCATTGAGCACATCGACGACAATCTGAAACTTGCGTGCCAGCTCACGATAGACATCGGCAAGCGCACGGCCGCGCGCCGTGCCGCGAATTTCATCAGACAGCGACCCGTAGGCCGTACCGCCCATATGGATGTAGTAGTCGAGATCGACGAGTTTATGCGCCAGTCCGTCTGCAAAAAATCCCGCGATGAAGAGCGCAACGTCACCGATACGCTGAAGGGAGAACGTACGTTCCACCGCGCTCGACGCAGCCGCGGCATCCGCCATCATCAGGGCCAGTGGTTTGAGTCCGTATGCTTCGCCGTGATCTTCGTAGAGATCTTCGGAGCGGGCGAACAAGGTGAGCAGATTTACGACGTAGTGTGCAGCGTGGGGGTCGACATCGACTCCCTGATTATCAATTACGGTATCGATCGATTCACGAAAATAGTCGCGAAGATTGTGAACCTGAACGACACCTTCACTTGCTGCTATCGAGGACATTGGTCCTGTTCACCTCTCTCAAGGGGAGAAAGACACCTCACATATATATGAATTAGGCCCTTCGCTTTGTGACAAAGTTCACGTAAAAGCGGATGATCATCTAGATTGTTGTTTTTGTGTGAAACAGCGCGCCAATCACGCAAATCATACGCAGAATTTGCGCAAAAATGCCGCCAAATCAACACCCTGCAGATTGCCGCATCACGTCAGATATTGACCGGCGGCTTTGATAAACTGCCCGAGTCCTGCAACAAGACCAATAAAGGAGACATCATGGACCTTGCTAACGCTGTCGCCCATTTCAATTGGTTGGCTATTATCACCGCCACTGCCGCTGCATTTGCACTTGGCGGCGCCTGGTACGCGAAGGTTCTGTTCGGTGGCGCGTGGATGCAGGATGTTGGGCTTACGGAGGAAGACGCAAAGAACGCGAATATGCCAAGGACTTTCGGTGGTGCGTTCGTGTTGCAACTCATCGCCGCCATGATGCTGGCCGCGATTATCGGGCCTGAGAGCACCTGGCTGAGCGGTGCGTACACCGGTCTGTTATTGGGCCTCGGTTTCCTCGCAACTGCGTACGGCGTTACCTATTTATTCGAACAACGTTCATTACGCCTGTTTATGATTAACGCGGGTTACAACGTCGTCCTGCTCGGCATCATGGGCGCCATTATCGGCGGCTGGCACTGACCGACTGCGTGATTTTGCTTCGCAGGTCTTACCACATTTCCCTCAAGCGGCTTTGCACATCAAGCTGCTTGTTGCTGCGGGGTGATAAGCGATTCGACGATGCTTCGTTACGGCCGTGATACCTTGCTTCCATCGTTTGCATCAGACTGTCTGTCATGAATCGGCTGCGCGCGCCATAGACATGTTTGTCACCGTTTCTGTGTTGCTGCGTCACGTGATAGCGCAAAGGTGCTATTAGCTGAAGGTCCTGTTTGGCCCTGGTCATCGCGACATACAATAGTCGCCTTTCTTCCTCGATCATCGCAGGCTTCCCGGTTGAAAATTCGGACGGGAAATTTCCATCGGAAACATTGAGCACGAATACTGCGTCCCACTCCTGTCCTTTCGCAGAGTGGGCGGTCGACAGGACCAGATAGTCTTCATCGAGCAGCGGATCACCCGCCAGGTCACCGACCGCAGCGGGCGGGTCCAAGGTAAGCTCGGTCAGGAACCGCTCGCGAGTCGGATACCGGCCCGAGATCTGCTCCAATTGCTCGAGGTCCGCCTGGCGCGTTTCCAAACTATCGTATAAACGCTCCAGATGCGGATGATACCAGCGCCTGGCCTGACCCAGTTGCAACTGCCATGCGTTGTCGCTCAGTTCCGCACACGACAGCGAATCCATAAGGGCACAAAAGGCCACCCAGTCCTCTCGCGCCGCCTGAGGTGGTGTGAATGCGCCGAGCGTTGAAAAAAGATATCCGCCTACACTCAAATGGTCGAAACAACGCGCAGCATTTGCGGGCCCCATGCCTGGCAGGAGTTTCAGCACACGAAAGGCGGCAACCTGATTCTTCGGGTTTTCCGCCCACTTCAGAATCGATAACAGGTCCTTTACATGGCTCGCTTCAAGAAACTTTAGCCCGCCATACTTTACATACGGAATATTGCGCCGCACGAGTTCAAGCTCGAGCCGGTCGCTATGGTGTGCGCCGCGAAACAGTATCGCCTGGTCCTTGAGTTGCATTCCCTGTTCGCGATTCTCGAGAACGGTTTCAACAACGAATTCGGCTTCAGCATCACAGTCTTCGACCGTAACGTAGCTCGGTTTGCTGCCGCCTTTTTTTGCGGAAAATAAATTCTTTCTGTATTGCCTTTCGCTTTCCGCAATCAGGCAGTTGGCGCTATCCAGAATTACTTGTGTCGAACGATAGTTTTCCTCAAGGCTGATGATCTTTGCCGACGGAATATATTGATCCGGAAAACTCAGGATGTTTTCGACATCGGCAGCGCGAAACGAATAAATCGATTGTGCGTCATCTCCGACCACAGTCAGGCCGAACCCATCCGGTCTTATGGCCTGCAGAATATTTGCTTGCAGCAGGTTCGTGTCCTGATACTCATCAACGAGCACATGATCGAACCAGGAGCCGATTTCCGCAGCGAGTTCCTTGTCTGCGACGAGATGGCTCCAGTAAAGCAGCAGGTCATCGTAATCGAGCACCTGGCTCTCCTGTTTTTGTTCGACGTAGTGACGAAATAGCTGACGGAGCTCCTCTTCCCAGTCTGCACACCACGGAAACGTTTCATTCAGGGAGTCGAGTAAAGGTTTTTGCGCATTCACACAGCGGGAAAAGATGGCGAGACAGGTATCTTTCTTCGGAAAGCGTCGCGACTTCTTCGACAGTTGCAGTTCATGCCGGATAACGTCGAGCATATCTGCGGCGTCCGCTCGATCGAGCACCGAAAACCCGGGATCGAGTCCGAGGTTATGAGCGTAACGGCGAAGCAGTCGGTTGGCGACGGAATGAAACGTGCCTGACCACGGCAGTATGCTGCGGGAAACGGGTGGACCGTCGACAGAACTGACTACCTGGCGAACAATTGACTCGACCCGGCGGGTCATCTCCAGGGCCGCGCGGCGCGTGAAGGTCAGGAGGAGGATGCGTTCGGGGCTGACGCCCTGAATGATCAGGTGGGCAACCCGGTGCGCCAGGGTCATGGTCTTGCCGGTGCCGGCACCGGCGATGACCAGGAGCGGCGGGGCCTCGAAAGATCCGTTCGCCGCCTTTTTGCCCCAGGTGGCCGCCTGGCGCTGTGCCGGGTTCAACGATTCCAGATAGTCCGTTTGTAGTTCCGCCGCGTGGCCCATAATCGCTCCGGGAAATATCTGTATTTTTATACAGTACTGGATGGATTTACAAGTCCGACAGGCCAGCAGACCGCGGAAAACAGGGTTTTTCAACAGCCTGTCAGGTATTTGCCAGGAAACGTTCTATCGTCTCAGCGAGCTGCGCGGGTTGATCGAAGTGAACCATATGGCCTGCGCCTGCTATCGATACTGACTCCGATTTGTCGAACACGTCGCTCACCGCATCCGGATCGATCCAGGACTTCAGTTTGCCCGTAAAGTCGGTATCGGCGCCAACCACGACCAGAACCGGTGCTTTTACGTTTCTCCAGCAGGCGACTGCTTCCCGGCGGCGATAGAGCACGGCATTCGGTAGTTTGTGTGCCGGATCCGCTTTGATTCGAACGACGCCGTCCGCATGGGCCTCTGCCCACTTGTCGGCAACGAACAAGGCCCTCTCGTTACCCAGCCCGGGGCTCCGTCGCATGATTCTCGGCAGGAGTTCCTCGAAGGACTCGTAGCTGGTAACCGTCGACCGTGACCGGCCGGCTTCGATCCATTCCCGGTACCGGCCCGGCGCATCCTCCGGATCGCTGTCTGGCAGCCCGAATCCTTCGACATTAACCAGCGCCGACACCCGCTCAGGCATCACGCCGGCGTACAGAGTCGCAACGTTTGCCCCCATGCTGTGACCAACGAGTCGAACTGCAGCGTCCGGGCTGTAAATTTGCAGGATTGCATCAAGATCGGCCAGATAATCCGGAAACCAGTAGGACTCCGCATTGGCCCTGGACTCGCCGAAACCGCGCCAGTCCGGCGCGATGACGAACCAATCCTGTTTCAGCTCGTCGATGACAAACTGAAAAGTGGAACCTGCATCGCCCCAGCCATGTAGAAACACGATCAGGCGATTGTGACGTTCGCCCCATTCCGTGACGTGATAGTCGACGCCTCGCACCTGGTGCCGAACCGAACGTCCTTTGATGCGAGCCTGATACATTCCCTCGGATGCCACGTCCTGTTCCGGTATTTTGTCTGACCTTGAAATCTGCACCCATGAAATCACAGATTTCATTGCGGTTGGTGGATATTCATGAATTCACTGTTCTTTTTTCGATCCCGTCGTGTATAAAAGTGTATAAATGGGGGCGGACTCTGTTTATCAGGGAATCCGTTTAAAGACGTTGGCGATACCGAAATAACCGGGGTCCGTCCCCCTTTATGCACTAATAAAGAGTATCGCCTGACCGCACACGAAAATGACCCTTGAGATCGCAATTGTTCTCGGCATTCTGGCTGTGTCGCTGATATTGTTTGTCAGCGAAGTCATCAGAATGGATCTCGTCGCGTTGCTGGTGCTCGGTACGCTGGCGGTATCCGGCCTCCTGACACCCCCACAGGCATTTGCCGGATTCAGTAACAGCGCTGTCATCACCGTCTGGGCGATGTTTATTCTCAGCGAGGGACTTACACGCACCGGTATCGCGGATGTAATCGGGCGCCAGGTAATGCGGCTGGCAGGGCGGCGGGAGATTCCGATGATCATCGTAATCATGATCACGGCTGCCGTTCTGTCTGCTTTCATGAACAACATCGGCGTCGCTGCACTCATGTTGCCGGTCGTCGTCGATGTCGCCAGGCGGACGAGGATACCGGTATCACGGCTCCTGATGCCACTCGCCTACGCCACTTTACTCGGCGGCCTGACGACCTTGATTGGCACGCCCCCGAACCTTCTGGTCAGCGCGGCACTGACACAAAATGGCTACGAGCCGTTTGCGCTGTTTGATTTCACACCGGTGGGTGGCGCAGTGTTGGTCACAGGTATCATATTCGTCGCGGTGATCGGCCGGCTGATGCTGCCAAAAACCCAGGCGGAGCGAAGCAAACACCGCAGTCAGCGAAACCTGCGCTCGCACTACAAGTTGCAGGAACGGACTTTCATGATGCGGGTTCCTGTAGATTCTGTCCTGGTCGGCAAGACGTTGGCCGAGAGTCGGATCGGTGCGTCCACTGGTTTGATTATTCTGGCGCTGGTCCGCTTCGGACGAAGCGAGACACTGCCCAGCCGGCAGACAGTACTGCGCGCCGGTGATCAGATTCTCGTGCAGGGGCGACTCGATCAATTTACAGAGTTGCAAAGACTGAGCGGCCTTGTCATCGAGCGCGAGGCGCCAGTGCTCAAGTCCATGGTCGCGTCCAGGATCTTCTATGCCGAAGTCCGGATTGCCGAAGACTCTCCGCTTGTTTCCGAGCTCATCAGACACGCAGGTTTCAGGACGCGGTTCGGTGTCAGCGTCGTCGGCATACATCGTAAAGACAAGTATCGCCTCACCAATCTCGCCTACGTACCCATTCGTGCTGGCGATCAGATCCTCGTGCAGGGCGAGGCAGAGCAAATCGCCGAACTCGACAAGTTCGAGGATTTCTCCGAAGTGCGGCCCCTCTCCGGCGATGAGCTGACCGAGCAATACCAGGTCGAGGAGCGGATGTTTGTCGTGCGCCTGCCAAAATACAGCGAGCTCGCCGATGTGACACTAAAGAAGAGCCGGCTTGCGGACGTATTCGATTTTCGTATCGTCGCGATTTTTCGCGACGGGAAACTGCATGTCATGCCGCGCGGCGATGAAATACTGACCGGCGGTGACTTGTTGCTGGTCGAAGGTCAGCCTGAAGACCTCGATGTTCTGCGTGGACTACAGGAACTGGAGATCGATACGAAAGTATCGCCAAAACTCGGCTCCTTCGAGTCCGAAAGACTGACTTTGATGGATGCGACGCTCGACCCTCGCGGCCGACTTGCAGGCAAAACAGTTGGCGAGCTGAATTTCCGGGAACGCTATGACATCGAGCTCGCTGGCATTTGGCGTGAAGGAGAAACTATTGACACAGACTTGGCCGATGAACGTCTTCAGATTGGCGATGCCCTGCTGTTGCTTGGCCCCCGCGAAAAACTGCAACTGCTCGATAGTGACCCTGATTTTTTGATTCTGACGCCGCTCGGGCGGAAACCGCCGGACACCCGGCGCGCGCCACTCGCGGCGTTGATCATGCTCGGCGTCGTTGTCAGCGTCATGGCCGGTCATGCGCCGATCGCCGTCGCGGCGGTTGTCGGCGGCAGCATCATGGTACTCACCGGTTGCCTGAACATGGAGGAGGCATACCGCGCCATAGACTGGCGCGCCATTTTCCTGATTGCCGGCATGCTGCCGCTGGGCACCGCGATGCAGGAAACCGGGGCCGCCGCCTATCTTGCCGCTCAGGTCATGGACATCCTCGGTGACGCCGGGCCCTGGGCTGTGATCGGGGGCCTCTATGTGGTGACGGCGACGGCGACGATGATTATTCCGACTGCCGCGCTGGTTGTGCTGATGTCACCGATCGCCCTGTCCGCAATGGGCGATCTCGGCCTGCAACCCGAGACCGCAATGATGGCTATCGCGATGGCAGCGTCTGCAAGTTTCACGAGCCCGATTTCCCACCCGGCGAACATCCTTGTCATGGGCCCGGGCCGTTATCGTTTTGTCGATTATCTGAAAATCGGTGTGCCATTAACGTTGGTAATTTTTGTAGTCGTCATGGTCGTCCTGCCGATCTTCTGGCCACTGACTGCAGTTCAGTAAAACAAGGGGTCGAACCGCTAAGCCGGCTTAGCGGTTCGACCCCCCAGGGCAATAAGTGGTTCGACCCCCTAGGGCAATAAGATGGTTGAGCCGGTGGTCTTACGTGCCTCGAGATCCCGGTGCGCCGTTGCAGCGTCCTTGAGTGCATACCGCTGACCGATGCTAACGCTCACCGCAGCACTGCCGACAACGTCGAACAATTCATCACAGGCGTGCAGCAGCTTTTCCCGTGTATTCACGAAATGGAACAAGATCGGGCGAGTAACATACAGAGAACCCCGCTTCGCAAGCTCTGCCGGCGCAAACGGATCCACCGGGCCGGACGAGTTACCGAACGTCACCATCGTACCGTGTGGCCTTAACGAATCGAGGGACGCAAAGAATGTGTCGCGGCCGACCGAATCATAGACTGCAGCAACACCCTCGCCGCCCGTCAGGCCCTTGACCGTCCCTGGAATGTCGGCGTCATCAGACATGACGATGTGCTCACAGCCGTTTGCCCGCGCCAATTCCGCTTTCTCGTCGGTACTGACGACACCGATCACTGTCACACCCACGTGTTTCGCCCATTGGCTCGCCAGCGAGCCAACGCCACCGGCGGCCGCATAGAGAAGTATGTTGTCGCCCTTGTTTACCCGATAACTGCGGTGCAACAGATACCACGCGGTCAAGCCTTTCAGCAGAACTGCCGCCGCCTGCTCGTCGGGCATATCGTCCGGGACAGGTACGAGCAGCCAGGCAGGGATGTTGCGAATCTCCGAGTAGGAATCCGCCGGTTTGCCCGCATAGACAACCCTGTCTCCCACTGCGATGTCAGATACGCCCGGCCCCACGGCCTCGACGATGCCGGAGGCTTCGCTGCCCAGACCGGCAGGCAGGTTCGCCGGATAGAGCCCCGTACGATGATAAGTATCGATGAAATTCAGGCCAATAGCGGTATGCCGGATCTGCGCCTCGCCTTCCCCCGGGTCCGGGACGTCGACTTCCTCCCAGCTGAGAACGTCCGGTCCTCCGAATTCATAAATGCGTATCGCGTTAGCTTTCATTCCCGGCAATCTCCTGACCTGGACCACTAGGATAACCGAGCACGCAACGATAGACTATTTGCGGAATGCCAGCGGGAGACCGGAGAAAATGGGCCGCGTCGAAAATAAGATCGCTTTGATTACAGGAGCAGCACAGGGGCTCGGGGCCGCAATTACCGAGCTTCTCGCGCGAGAAGGTGCGAGCGTTGTCATGACCGACATCAATACTCAGGGTGTTCTCCAAAAGGCAAAAGAAATCAATGCCGACGGTTCGGACAAGGCAATCGCATGGGAGCAGGACGTCAGCAGTGAGGCCGCGTGGCAGCAAACGATCGATGCCATCAGCGAGCGGTTCGGCCGACTCGATATCCTCGTGAACAATGCAGGTATCGGGTCGATCGCTAGCGTCGAAGACGAAACATACGAAAACTGGCGCCATGTACATGCTGTCGATCTCGACAGTGTATTCCTTGGCTGCAAGTATGGAATTCCATTGATGGCAAAGAGCGATGCCGGATCCATTGTTAATGTGTCATCCATTTCCGGCATCATCGCCGGACACAATCTGGCGGCATACAATTCCGCAAAAGCAGCCGTCCGGCACCTGTCCAAGTCGGTCGCACTGCATTGTGCGCATGCCCGAAATAACATCCGTTGTAATTCGGTGCACCCGGTATTCATCGATACACCTATACTTGACGGACTTGCCGGCGGGCAGGACAGAGCGGCAGCCCTTGAAAAACTTGGCAGGCAGATACCGCTGGGACGTGTCGGCAAGCCGGATGATGTCGCTTATGCCGTGCTTTATCTGGCATCAGACGAGTCGCAGTTCGTAACGGGATCGGAAATTAAAATCGACGGTGGCATCAGTGCCATGTGAAGAGCAACCAGACTGCACAGAAACCAAATGACTGACAGGATCGTGATCGCGGGCGCGGGGCATGCCGCCGGGCAGGTCGTCGCAACACTTAGACTGAAGAAATTTGACGGCAGCATTTGCCTGATCGGAGAGGAACCTTACCTTCCTTATCAGCGTCCGCCGTTGTCAAAGAAGTACCTGGCGGGCGAACTACCAGCCGAACGTTTGCACTTCAAGGCCGACAATTTCTATGATGAGCCGAATATCGAAGTTCATCTCAATACGACGATTGACAGGATCGATCGTGCGACAAAAGTTGTTCGGTCAATTGACGGCCACGAGTTCCCGTACGATAAACTCGTGATATCGCTCGGCGCACACGCGCGGCACATTGATTTGCCAGGCATTGAACTTGCCGGCGTTCATTACCTTCGCACAATTTCGGATGTCGACAAGATTCGAGAGGATTTTGGGCCGGGCCGCCGGCTGGTTATTGTCGGCGCAGGTTATATCGGCCTGGAAGTCGCCGCCGTTGCCGCGCAGCTTGGTCTCGATGTCACTGTCGTGGAGATGCTGGACCGGGTCATGAGTCGTGTGGTATCAACGCAGGTATCGGAGTTCTATCAGAAAGAGCATGCGGACCATAGCGTAAAGCTGCGCTTGTCGACCGGCATCGCGGGATTTTCGGGAGACAGCCATGTGAATGCGGTTGATCTTGCCGACGGCACGCAGATTCCGGCCGACCTGGTTGTCATCGGGATTGGCGTCGTGCCGAATACCAGGCTGGCTGCCGATGCGGGGCTCGAGGTAAGTAACGGCATCCTCGTTAATGACCACTGCACTACTTCCGACCCGGATATTTACGCCGTTGGAGACTGTACCTGCCACCCTAATGACCTGCTTGGCCGCAAGGTAAGACTTGAGTCCGTTCACAATGCGCTGGAGCAGGCAAAAACGGCGGCCGCAAATATTTG
>JAZFPY010000024.1:0-2121 GCA_036444875.1 Woeseiaceae bacterium
TGCGAAGAAATCGGCGAGGCCGAACACGACGCCGGGTTGGTCCAGGCAGACAACATCGACGGCGTACGGCATGCAATCCTTCCTGCTCGTCGGCTGCCCCGTTTTTGTGAGGTTGATCGTCAGGGAGCCGTCTTCGGTCAGTTGGTCGAGGCCGGACTCGAGCTTGGTCAGGGTGTGCCAGTTGCCCGAGATGAGCAGCAGCATGGCGAATTCCGCGCCGAGCGCCGTCATGCGGCTCTCCTCGATGTTGCCGCCGCAGTCCAGGATGACCTTGGAGATCTCCTGCACTAGTCCTGCGCGGTCCGTGCCTATTACTGATAAAACAATAAGTTGTGTCATTTATCAAGATTCTACTTTCAGTTTCTCTGGGGCTTGTTACGTTCCCCGGCGCGCCAAATACCTGCCGTCATCGTTGCTTGCCACGCTGGCATGCGAACAGTAGCATTGCCGCCTTATTTGTGGCGAGGATAACCCGTGTTCAAGGGCAGCCTGATTGCATTGGCAACCCCTTTTGATGCCGATAATCGAGTGGATTATGCGGCGCTGGAAAGGCTCGTCGAGTTTCATGTCAGCGAGGGCAGCGACGGGCTGGTCATTGCTGGTACGACGGGCGAGTCAGCAACGCTTGAAAAATCCGAGCACACCGAGCTTATTGGCAAAGCCGTTGAAATCGTGAACGGCCGCTTGCCGGTGATTGCAGGTACGGGTTCGAATTCGACGGCGCAAACGATCGAGTTGTCTGTGGAAGTCGGCAAACTGCGCATTGATGCCTATCTGCTGGTCGCACCCTATTACAACAAGCCGACGCAGCAGGGCATTTACCAGCACTTCTCCACGATTGCGGACGCTGTCGATAAGCCCGTAATGCTTTACAACGTCCCCGGCCGAACCGTCACCGACATACTTCCCGAGACCGTTGCAAGACTGGCTGCGCATCCGAACATTTTCGGCATCAAGGAAGCGACCGGTGATATGCAACGATTGAGTCAGATTCAACACCTGGTGCCTGAAGATTTCATGCTCTACAGTGGCGACGATTTCACAGCATTGGAATTTATTGAAAATGGCGGCAATGGTGTGGTTACAGTTTGCGGCAATGTCGCCCCGCGGCTGATGGCGGACATGTGTCGGGCAGCTCTGGCGGGCGAGAGTAAAAAAGCGAAACAACTGGATGACAAGCTGCAACCGCTGAACAAGGCGTTGTTTCTCGAGTCAAACCCGATTCCGGTGAAATGGGCGCTCGCCGAGATGGGTCTGATTTCGCCGGGAATTCGCTTACCATTAACATCCTACGCCGAGGAATATCACGCAGAAATGAGGCAGGCAATGGCAAATGCGGGGATCGCCCTGTGAGATCGTCAACTGACATCATCAACGTCATGGTGCTGCTGGCAGGCATGTCATTGCTGGTGGCGTGTGGGGGGTCGCCGACATGCGAAACCGAAGGGCGCTACCAATTGAGTCAGAGTGGGAAGCGAATTGAAGCACCGGATGACCTGGACGACCTGCAGTCCTTCAAAGAGACGACGATCCCCCGACCATCGCCACGCCCTCCAGACACGGACACCGACCGCTGTCTGGAAATGCCACCTGGGTTATCGTCCGAGTAGCAACTAAAATAGCGCGGCAGTACAGAATCCAGGAGAGGTGGCCGAGCGGTCGAAGGCGCTTGCTTGGAAAGCAAGTGTACGGTAACCCCGTACCGCGGGTTCGAATCCCGCCCTCTCCGCCACAGACATTACTTAACTACTTGATAAAATTAGTAAAGATATGTCTATTAGTATCTATACCCCACAAAATACCCCACAATTCTAAATACCGGCTTGTCCCAGCCTTTGGTATACAGGCATGCATAGACGTGGCCCGCTATTGCCGATGGGTTGCTTAGAGGCGCGCAGGACGGGGAAAGCAATGAGGGTATGAGGCTGACGGAGAGGCTGGGCACTAGGGCGGGGGCCGCTGCAGTTACCGGATAGTGCGGTTCAAGACTCTGTCGACCGGATCTGCTCATTGGCAGGACCGTGAGCCCGTGGCCGCGATCTGTCACCGATGAATTGCTTCAGCAGCGGGAAAATTGCGATCCGCAACGTTCAAAAGAGTCTCATACTTTTCTGACACGGG
>JAZFPY010000025.1:0-2624 GCA_036444875.1 Woeseiaceae bacterium
ACTCAACAGGAGTCCGGCGACGAGAGCGATGGCTGTAATCGTTACGACCGCAATCCACATGGCGAAGAAACAATTTTCAAGGTCGTGCCATTCCGGAAAAACCCATAAATGCGAGCGACATCAATCCCGCGGTCGTCAGCGCGATCGCCGTGCCGCGAAACGGGCGGGGCACGTCGGCAGCGTCTACGCGCTCGCGAATGGCGGCAAACAGGACAATAACCATCGCAAACCCCATCGCCGCACCGAAACCGTAAAAGACAGACTGCACAAAGCCCTTGGCTTGCTGAACATTCAGCAACGCAACGCCCAACACGGCGCAGTTGGTTGCGATTAACGGAATGAAAATCCCGAGCACCTGGTCGAGCAAAGGGCTCAATCGCCGCACCATTATCTCTGTGAATTGAACGCTCACTGCAATGACCAGAATGAAGCTGATCGTGCGCAGGTAACCGAGGTCCAGAGGCACGAGGACGTACTGGTGAAGCAGATAGCTCACGGCCGAGGACAAGGTCAGGACGAATGCTGTAGCCAGCGACATGCCGAATGCCGCTTCGAGGTTCCTCGATACACCCATGAATGGGCACAGGCCCAGGAACCTGACCAGCACGAAGTTATTAACAAGAACCGTGCCGACTAAGATAAGTATCAGATCAGTCATTTCTCTGCCCGGACGACTTGTTGCTATTGTAGTGTCTGGGTACCCTTGCGTCTCGCTGGATTAGGTGACCCGCATACCTGGCTCGGCGCCGGCATCCACAGACAGCAGGAATATGTCCTCGCCGCCCGGTCCGGCCGCGAGAACCATCCCCTCGGACAGGCCAAAGCGCATTTTTCTCGGGCGCAGGTTCGCGACTGCAATGACGAGCCGGCCTTCGAGTGCTTTTGGCTCGTACGCTGATTTAATACCTGCGAAAACGCTGCGAGTCTCTCCGCCAAGATCGAGCGTGAGTTTGAGAAGCTTGTCGGCACCGTCTACGGGCTCTGCCTTCTCAATGCGTGCTATGCGCATATCGACTTTCGTAAACTCATCGATCGTAATTTCCGGCGACCCGGCAGCGCTGCCGTCATCATCGTCGCCACCAGTGGCCTCGGGCTCTTTTGATTGTTCAACCATTCGCTCAACCTGCTTTGCTTCGATACGCGTCAAAAGGGGCGCATATGTCGAGATCGTGTGATCCAGTAATGGGTCGCCGGCCGCTTGCCAGCCCCACGGACCTTCATTGAAAAGTTTTTGCACCTGCTCGGCCACCGCCGGAATAACCGGCGTGAGATAGATCATCAATGTCCGGAACATATTCAGTCCCTCGGTGCAGACTGCCTGGACGCCTGGCAGCTGACTCTCGTCTTTCGCCATGGCCCAGGGTTTTTTCTGTTCGATGTATCGATTCGCCTTGTCCGCCAGGGCCATGATGTTGCGCATCGCCTTCGAGTACTCGCGCGACTCGAAATGCTTGGCAATTTTTTCAGAGGCTGCCACGAATTCGGCAAATAATTCGGGATCATCGAGACTGCCTGCCAGCCGGCCATCGAAGTACCTGGCGATGAACCCCGCACAACGGCTCGCGATATTGACGAGTTTACCGACGAGGTCGGAATTGACCCGCGCAATAAAATCGTCCAGGTTCATGTCGATGTCATCCATGCCCGGCCCGAGTTTGGCGGCGTAGTAGTATCGAAGATAATTCGGATTCAGATTATCGAGATAGGTCCTGGCTTTGATAAACGTGCCGCGGGACTTGGACATCTTTTTGCCATTGATGGTCAGGAAGCCATGGGCAAATACGCTGGTTGGCTGACGAAACCCCGAACCTTCGAGCACAGCCGGCCAGAAAAGCGTATGAAAGTAGACGATGTCTTTGCCAATGAAGTGATACGCCTCCTTGTCACTCCCGGCCATCCAGTAGTCATCGAAATCAAGATCATCCCGCCGGTTGCAAAGCTGCAGAAAGCTCGCGAGATAACCGATGGGCGCGTCAAGCCAGACATAAAAGTACTTGTCGTCAGTGTCAGGGATCTTGAATCCGAAATAGGGTGCGTCGCGTGATATATCCCAGTCCCGCAGCCCGGCGTCGAACCATTCTTCGAGTTTGCTGGTGATATTTTGATGGAGCGCCGCCGACTTCATCCATATGCGAAGCCGATCGCCAAACTCACTTAGTCGGAAAAAATAGTGTTCCGACTCCTTCCACAACGGCTTGGTGCCGGACAACACAGACAGGGGATCGATGAGATCGCTCGGCAAATAGGTTGCACCGCACACTTCGCAGGCGTCGCCATACTGATCCTCGCTCTTGCAGCGTGGGCAGGTACCACGGACGAATCGGTCGGGCAGGAACATTTTTTCCGATTCGTCATAGGCCTGCTCGATGGTCTTGGTGTAGATATGGCCGGCTTTGCGCAATCCCTCATATATTCTGAGAACGAGCAGTTCGTTTTCATCGGAGTGCGTCGTATGGAAATTATCGAAGGCGACGTCAAATGCTTTCAGGTCTTCGTGCTGTTCGGCGGAGACCCGTTCGATAAGCTGCTCGGGCGTAATCCCCTCCTGCCTCGCCTTGATCATGATCGGCGTGCCGTGTGCGTCTGCGGCGCAGACATAAATGCAATTATGGCCACGCAGCTTC
>JAZFPY010000026.1:0-2942 GCA_036444875.1 Woeseiaceae bacterium
GCCCGGCAAATCCATACTTGAGAAACAAGATGTCTGCCCATCCTGAAACCAGCGAAATCGAATCCGGACGCCTGTTGGACGTACTGGGTGACCGCGTGCGCACATTGAGAGCGCATCGTGGCATGACACGAAAGGTGCTGGCCCGAGATTCGGGCGTTTCAGAGCGTTATCTGGCGCAACTGGAACAGGGGCAGGGCAATATTTCGGTAGTTCTGCTTGCCCGCGTTGCGGCGGCATTACGCACGGAAGCGAGTGAGCTGCTGCAAATGCGTGAGCGGCGAACCGCCGAGGAAGTATTGATTGCCGATCTGCTGCGGGATTTGAGCCCGGATAATCACAAGGCATTCCTGCAGATGTTGTCAGAGCATTTCCTGGTTCCCGTAGAGTCGCGGCGGCGAATTGCACTGGTCGGCCTGAGGGGCGCGGGGAAAACCAGTCAGGGTGAATTACTGGCGCAGCACCTCGGCATCCCGTTCGTGCGTCTCGGTAGCGAAATCGAACTGCTCGCGGGCATGAGCACACCGGAAATTTTTTCACTCTCGGGCGAGACCGGTTACAGGCGCCTGGAAGAGAAAGCGCTGATGCAGGCTTTAAGGCGATACGACCGATGTGTCGTCGAAACCGGTGGCAGCATCGTGACGGATCCCAAAATGCTGAACACACTGCTGACGACATGCTTTGTCGTCTGGCTGCATGCCCGCCCGGAAGAGTACATGCGGCGCCTCATTGCACAGGGCGATGTCAGGCCGATGGAACATCAGAGCGACGCCATGTCGGACCTGCGCCGGATTCTGGCAGAGCGTGATGAACTCTACTCCAAAGCGCACGCATCAATTGACACAAATGGCAGGAGCATTGAAGACTGCGTGGCCGAACTGATTCGGATCGCACCGAAAGGACTGAAGAACGACATGAGCATTGCGCTAGACGCCTGACGGATGGCGAAAATAACCTATATCGAGTTCGATGGAACGTCTCATGAGGTCGACGTCCCGTCAGGATTGAGTGTCATGGAGGGCGCCATTGACAACAACATTCCGGGCATCGAGGCGGAATGTGGTGGCGTGTGCAGCTGCGCGACCTGTCATGTCTATGTGGACCCGGCATGGGTTGAGGCTACGGGCACTGCGGAGCATATTGAGCAGGACATGCTCGAATGCGCCATGGATATACAGGAAACCAGCCGCCTGAGTTGTCAAATCAAGGTCAGTGACGAGCTCGACGGCCTGGTCGTGCGTTTACCCGAATTGCAGATTTGAAAATCTCGCAGGGCCGTTAATCGCATTTCCGACCGGGATTTCGGGGTTTATCACCAATCGCCAGTCAGGACGGGCTCCTTCTATGTGTGCTGCTTTGTCAACCCTCTGTTTTGTTAATCGGTTGTGTTTGTCGATATTACCTGCCTTCAGGTTAAATCAGGCTTGTGATCTTACTTTGTTCCGATTGATGGATCGGAACCACCTTCTATCCGTGCCGGTTAAACCGAACACCACATCCCACATACGGGTATCGATCACAATAAAACGTACCCCATCTACAAAAACGGCTGCAGCTTAAGCTGGCCCTGGAGCCCGGCGAGTACATTGACCTAAACAACCCTGTTACCTGTTACCAATAATCTGAAGCAGTGCTTTTGCTAGCTTTACGTTTTCAGTACCGCACCTTCCGGTATCACACCGTGTTCCGTATAACGCCACAAGGCGATCAGCAACTTGCGCGCCAGCGCGACGATGCCAATGCGCCGCATGCGTTTGCCGCCATGCGCAAAGCGGCGATTAAACCACTGGCTCAAGGCACTGTCCGGTTGCCAGCGCAGCCATAACCAGGCGAGTTCGATCATGATCCGCCGGACCCGCCGATTACCCGCCTTCGAGATCCCCTGTTCAGTCTCAGTATCACCACTTTGCGAGGGCGTCGGCGTCAGCCCGGCCATCGCACCGACCTGCTTGGTGTTGGCAAACGTCCGCCAGGCAAATACTTCCGCGGATAACACCCGCGAGCTCTTGGCACCAATACCCTTAAAACTCTCCAGCCGCCGTCGCGCCTCTGCCAAGGGCGTATCCGCCAACAGCTCCTCGGCATAATCCTCAGCCAGTTCTTTGAGCTGGCCGTCAAAAACCTCGTACTGCGCATGCATCCGCCTCAGCTCGGTCTTAAGCTCCGCCGATAATCCCTCGCCATTCCATAAGCGACACTGCTCCAAACGGCCTACAAAATCTCCCCGCAAGGACACCTCCACCATCCCCTGGGTCACCAGCAACCCCTTGATGCGGTTGCTGATCCGCGTGCGTTGCCTGAGCAAATACTCATCTTCCCGGTGCAGACGCTGTGACGCCTCGGCCGCCGCGCTCGGTACCCGCACCACCCGGAACGCTTTGCGCAAACCAAAACAATGATGCCGTATCAACAGGTCCAACAGCTTCTCCACATCCACCCGGTCGGTCTTGACGTGTTTACGACCGCGCGCCGTCTCAATGCTCGAGGAGTCAATCTCCAGTACCTCGAAGCCTTCACTGACCAGCCAGCGATAAATCCAGTGGCCGTCACGTCCCGCTTCGAAACAACACACCACCGGCGCATCTGCCGGCAACTTCAGCTTCTCCTTCGCCAGCGCCACTTCCTCCAGGCAGCGTTGCCGGTTCCGCGCATCGATCGACTTGCGCCGTAGCTTCGAACCATTACCGAATCCCAGCTTCCACTGGCTGTTCGATAACTCCATCGCCATGTACAGAACCGTTCCAACTTCGTATGCTTTAATCTGGGCTGCTTGCATTTTCCTGTCCTCTTATCTCAGTTGTCCAAAACCGATTTTAGAGGATCGGGGGCAAGCAGCCCTCATAGGATCTACCGGCGTTCTGCTAGCTTACCAGTACGAGCTGGTCGAATCAGCTCGTCAATGCTTCTTTCACAAATTCCCAGCGGTCGTTGCCGAAAAACATTTC
>JAZFPY010000027.1:0-3522 GCA_036444875.1 Woeseiaceae bacterium
GGCCTGTTTCAGGCGGTGTCGATCGCCACGACGACGGGTTACACCACTGCTAACTACGCGGCCTGGCCCGGTGCGCTGCCGGTTCTCCTGATATTTGCCAGTTTCGTCGGCGGTTCAGCAGGTTCGACGGCCGGTGGCATCAAGGTTATCCGCTGCCTGCTGATTGCCAAACAGGGTCTTCGCGAGATTGTTCGACTCGTGCATCCAAGTGCAGAGATTCCGGTCAAGCTTGGTAATGCGGCCGTACCATTCCGGGTTGTCGATGCCGTCTGGGGCTTCTTCTCGATATACGTCATCGTCTTCAGCGTCATGCTCCTCGTGATGATGGGGCTGGGCCTTGACCAGGTGACCGCTTTTTCTGCCGTTGCCGCGACATTGAACAACCTGGGCCCGGGCCTGGGCGACGTGGCAGGCGGCTTCATGACCCTTAGCGACCCGGCCAAATGGATTGCCATTTCCGGAATGCTGCTTGGCCGGCTGGAAATCTTTACTTTACTCGTTCTGATCACACCTACTTTCTGGCGCCGCTGATGCGGCGAAGGAAATGATCCCGTTCCTGCGGCGCCTGGAAAGGCGAACGAAATCGTGAGTGGCGACCGCAAAGGCTTCAGCAGCTTTCTCGATGCCGTCAGCATCAAGGTTGGCCACGCCACTTCCTGGCTGACTCTTCTAATGGTGCTCGTGACTTTCGTCATTGTCGTAATGCGCTATGTTTTTGGCACGGGTCTCATCTGGCTACAGGAATCGGTCACCTGGATGCATGCCGTGGTGTTCATGCTGGGTGCTGCTTACACGCTGCAACAGGAACAGCATGTCAGGGTCGATATCTTCTATCGCGAAATGACCGACAAGCAACGCGCCTGGGTGAATCTTCTCGGCGTTCTTATCTTTATCTTTCCGCTGTGCGGGTTCTTCGTTTATGCATCGATTGATTACGTGGCCGGTGCCTGGTCACTCAGGGAAGTATCGCGTAATTCCGGCGGTCTCCCGTATCCGTTTGTACCGCTGCTCAAGTCCGCGCTGCTGATCATGCCTGTCGCGCTCGCGCTGCAGGGATTGTCATTACTGTTGCGCTCCGCGCAGACCATCAGGGAACCCTGACTGTGGAATGGGTTGCGCTCTTCCTGTTTCTTTCCGTCATCATCCTGTTGCTGGCAGGATTTCCGGTCGCTTTCTCACTCGGTGGAACAGCGCTGATCTTTGCTTTTGTCGGGGTGATCGGTGGCGGTTTCGAGGCGCCCTTCCTGTCGGCACTACCCAGCCGCATATTCGGCATCATGAGCAACGAGACGCTCGTTGCCGTGCCGCTTTTTGTGTTCATGGGCGTAACCCTCGAGCGTGCCCGCATAGCGGAAGAGCTTCTTGACACGCTGAGCTCTCTGTTCGGCTCATTAAGAGGTGGCCTCGGGATTTCCGTGATGCTCGTCGGCATGCTGCTTGCCGCGAGCACAGGCATCGTAGGCGCGACCGTGGTGGCGATGGGCCTGCTCTCGTTACCGACGATGTTGAAACGCGGTTACTCTGCGGAAGTTGCGGCAGGGACGATCTGTGCCTCCGGCACGCTCGGTCAAATCATTCCACCATCAATCATCCTGGTGATGCTGGGCGACGTTATGTCATCTGCGTATCAGCAGGCACAACTGGCACAGGGTATTTACTCGCCCAAGACCGTGTCTGTCGGCGACCTCTTTGCCGGTGCGTTGCTGCCCGGCCTGCTGCTCGTCTTGCTTTATATTGCCTACCTGATCGTCATCGCCTGGCTACGTCCTGCTGCAATGCCGGCCCATTCGGCCTCCGGCGATGAAGCTCTCTCCGTCAGCAAGGTGCTGGCCGCGCTGTTCCCACCGCTTATTCTGATTTTCGCCGTGTTGGGATCAATACTCGGCGGCTTCGCAACGCCGACCGAGGCCGCTGGCGTCGGTGCAATGGGCGCATTGTTGATTGCGATAATACGCCGTGCGCTTTCCCTGGAGCGGCTGAGAGAAGTGATGCAGAGTACGCTTCGCATCAGCAGCATGGTATTTCTTATCCTGATCGGTGCGTCCTTATTTTCGCTCGTCTTCCGGGGTTACGGCGGTGATGATGGCGTAAGGGCAATACTCGAGGCGCTACCGGGCGGTGTTTTCGCTGCAATGCTGCTGGTGATGCTGGTGATGTTTCTACTTGGCTTCGTCCTGGACTTTATCGAGATTACTTTCGTCGTCGTTCCGATTGTCGGTCCCGTACTTCTCACCATGGGCCTGGACCCCGTGTGGCTTGGGATAATGATTGCGATCAACTTGCAGACGTCGTTCCTTACGCCGCCGTTTGGCTTCGCGTTGTTTTATCTGCGCGGTGTTGCGCCGGCCACCGTAACGACCGCGCAGATCTATCGTGGCGCCATGCCGTTTGTCGGTATTCAAGTACTGGCATTGTTGATTCTTGCCTCATTTCCGGGCCTGGTTACCTGGTTGCCGGAAATGCTGTACGGCCGATAAGCAGCTACGTGACGGAAGATCGCGCATTCAGAAAAGCCTGTTCGCTGATCAGCTGATTCTGGGCTGACACATCGAGAAAAGCAGCATATGATTTTTGAATACGCGCTGACCATTCGTCTCGCGCAGACAACTCGTCTATCACTTCCGTGCTCAGTTTGTGAAGGAGCTCGAGCACATCATCAGGCAGTGGCCTGATCTCGACGTTCGGATCATTTTTCAGCTGCTGCAGCGCCAGCGCATTGCCGTAGCTATATTCCGCCTGCATATCGAGATTGCCTGCCTGGCAGGCGAGCTCGACGATGGCTTTCAGGTCATCGGGCAAAGTGTCCCAGGCGGCTTTGTTGACGATCAGTTCGAGCGTCGGCCCTGGTTCGTGCCAACCCGGATAGTAGTAATATCGGGCCGCCTTGTGCAGGCCCAGGGACACATCGTTGTACGGGCCAACCCATTCGGCCGCGTCGAGCGCGCCTGTCTGGAGTGAAGTAAAGATTTCCGATGCGGGAACCGTAATCTGTGTAACGCCGGCACGCTGCATTACTTCGCCGCCAAGCCCCGGAATGCGCATCTTGAGTCCGGCCAGGTCCTCGATCGAGTCTATTTTCTTATTGAACCAACCGCCCATCTGCACACCGGTCTGGCCGGCCGGAATGGGAACAAGGTTGAATTGCTCGTAATACTCCTGCCAGAGTTCCAGACCACCGCCATAATAAAGCCAGGCGTTCATCTCGTTAGCATTCAGCCCGAAGGGTATGGCTGTAAAGTACTGTGCCGCCGGCACCTTGCCTCGATGATAATAAGCGGCATCGTGGCCCATCTGGGCCGTGCCCCGACTGACGGCATCAAAGACATCCAGCGCCGGTACCAACTCGCCGCCTGCATACACCTTGATTTTCAGGCGAGAGTTGGTCGCTTTTGCCACGCGTTTGGCAAGGTTTTCCGCCCCGACCCCCAGCCCCGGTAGCCCCGGCGGCCAGGATGTCACCATGTTCCACTTGAAGGTCTCGGTCGACCGGTCGATCCCGGTATCAGCTTCCACATGCTGTTT
>JAZFPY010000028.1:0-2405 GCA_036444875.1 Woeseiaceae bacterium
CTGATCGATGATGCCATCGTGCATATTCCCCTCGGCGAGCCGGTGCGATTCTGGCTGCGCTCGAAAGACGTATTGCACAATTTCACGGTTGCTCAATTCCGGGTCAAGATGGACCTGGTGCCGGGCACGGTGACGTACATGTGGCTGGAACCGACCAAAGTGGGTGAGTATGAAGTTCTCTGCGAAGAGCTGTGTGGTATCGCACATCACGCCATGCGCGGCAGGGTCGTCGTTGACGAGCCCGAGGACTACCAGGCGTGGGTGGACAGCCAGCCGACCTTTGCCGAAATCCAGGCAAGGCCACCTGGCGACACGGCGCTCGGGGCGGCGTCGTACGCCGTGTGCGCCGCCTGCCACGGATCGCAGGGCGAGGGCCAGCTGGCACTGAATGCGCCGAAGCTCAGCGGTCAGGACCCACGGTATTTAAAAAGACAACTGCGGAATTACAAGCTCGGCATCCGCGGCACACATGAAGAAGATGTCTATGGCAGACAAATGCAGCCGATGGCCGCAACGCTCGTTAATGACTCAATGATCGACAACGTCGTCGCCTATATCGGCACGCTGCCTGATACGCCAGCGCCGGCTACGGTCAGCGGAGACATTGTCCATGGTGCCAGGTTGTACGTGATCTGCGCCAATTGCCATGGCAAGGACGGCCAGGGTATTCAGATGAACGCCCCGCGGCAGGCCGGCATGAGCGACTGGTATCTGCTCAGCCAGCTGAAAAATTTCAAGCAAGGAGTTCGTGGAGAGCATCCTCACGACCTTGACGGTAAGCAAATGGGATTCATGGCACGGACACTTCACGACGAGCAGGCGATGCGGGACGTCATCGCTTACATCAACACTTTGTAGGTATCGACAGGCAGGAAGTCTGTACGAAGAATTTTTTAATGACGGTCTAAGCGCAAGGGGATTTTAATGGCATATGTTGCAATTGCCGACCGGGATCACGACATAGAACACCACGATCCGACGACATTTATAACCAAGTACATCTGGAGTCAGGATCATAAGGTCATCGCCATCCAATACTCCATTACCGCGATTTTTGTCGGCCTGGTCGCCTTGGTCCTGTCCGGAATGATGCGCCTGCAGCTTGGCTTCCCCGACTCCTTTTCTTTTATTACGCCGAACAACTATTACCAGTTCATCACGATGCACGGGATGATCATGGTCATCTTCCTGCTGACGGCGCTGTTTTTGGGCGGCTTCGGGAATTACCTCATACCATTGATGATCGGCGCGCGGGACATGGTGTTCCCGTACATGAACATGTTGAGCTTCTGGGTCTATCTGGTGTCGGTCATCGTCCTCCTCACGAGCTTTTTCGTCCCCGGCGGGCCGACCGGGGCCGGCTGGACGCTCTACCCGCCGCAGGCCATCCTGCCGGGCACGCCCGGTACGGAATGGGGCATCGTGCTGATGCTCGGTTCACTTGCGCTCTTCATCGTCGCTTTCACGATGGGCGGCCTGAACTATGTAACGACCATTCTCCAGGCGCGCGCCCGCGGCATGACCATGATGCGACTGCCCCTATCGCTGTGGGGCATCTTCATGGCCACGGTGCTTGGCCTGCTGGCATTTCCGGCCCTGTTTGTCAGCGCCGTAATGATGATGCTCGATAAAGCGCTTGGGACGAGCTTTTTTATGCCAGCGATCATGTCCATGGGCGAACAACTCGATTACGCCGGTGGCAGCCCGATCCTGTTCCAGCATCTGTTCTGGTTCTTCGGTCATCCCGAAGTTTATATTGTTGCGCTGCCCGCGTTCGGTCTTGTCTCAGACCTTCTCAGCACGCACGCCAGAAAGAATATTTTTGGTTATCGCATGATGGTCTGGGCAATTCTCGCCATCGGTGGACTCAGCTTCATCGTCTGGGCTCACCACATGTACGTCAGCGGCATGAACCCTTATTTCGGATTTTTCTTCGCGACCACCACACTGATTATCGCCGTGCCTACGGCCATCAAGGTCTATAACTGGGTGCTGACGCTGTGGCAGGGGAACATTCACCTTACCGTGCCAATGCTGTTTGCCATCGCGTTCATTTTCACGTTCACCCACGGCGGGCTGACCGGCATATTCCTGGGTAATGTGGTGGTCGATCTGCCGCTGTCGGATACCTATTTTGTCGTCGCTCATTTCCACATGGTGATGGGTGTGTCACCGATCCTGGTGGTCTTCGGCTCGATCTACCACTGGTATCCCAAGATCACGGGCAGGATGCTTGACGTAACGCTTGGCAAGTGGCATTTCTGGGGCACTCTGCTCGGCACCTATGCAATATATCTGCCGATGCATTATCTCGGATTCCTCGGTGTGCCGCGCCGCTACTATGCGATGGGCAACACTGAATTCATGCCGGAGTCGGCGTTTGTACTGAACCAGAGCATCACTAT
>JAZFPY010000029.1:0-5235 GCA_036444875.1 Woeseiaceae bacterium
ATCACCTCATTTGATGCTATTGATGACCGGCACATATATATCAAAGCCCGTGGTGAAGTGAAGCATTTTCTATTCACGATGCATGGCGGATGCACCGGACTGCGCAGCGCACAAACGATCGCTGTGAGAGATACAATGAGCCGCGTGTGTTCCAACACTTTCGGTGAGGTTGTTTACCGACAAATGGGCAGGGGTTTGGAGTCCTGCCGCATTCGAACTATCGAAGCGGTCTCGGACAAAGACGATGCCAGGGGCCTGGTGGAGGATCGAAAGCGCGAAAAACGGGAAGCGCAGTCTGAAAGCGATTAGTGGTGCTCGTCGAGACCCCATCTGACAAGCAGCGTCAGATTTGCTTACAGCCAACAGGCCGCTCCTCGAGCGAAAGTAGCCATGTTCAGCTAGCAAATTGTTGACCTCTCAATGAGCCCGACTGAAGCGATGATTTTGACGACGTTAACTGTCACCATCGGTTTTGTTGGCGATTAAGAAATAGCAACATAGGAAACGATTGAAATAATTAGAACTGTTAGGGTTAATTCGAAGAAAGAGAAGCTTTGATGAAATCCAGCACGCAAAAATCTTATCATGAGCGCATCGAACGAGTCGTTGCGTTCTTAAGCGAACAGGTTGACAACAATCCCTCATTGGAGACTCTGGCCGATGTGGCGGCTATCTCACCCTTCCATTTCCACCGGGTGTATCGTGCCGTCACAGGAGAAACTCCTTCTGGAACGGTTCGCCGCTTAAGACTGGCCAAGGCATGTTTTTTGTTAAAGGACGCCAGGAAGCCTGTTACTCAAGTGGCTTTCGATGTTGGATATGATTCCCCACAAAGCTTTGCCAAGGCCTTTCGGTCCGGGACTGGGTTCAGCCCCACCGAGATAAGAAAGCGTCCGACGACCCTGAACGAGGTTATGACGCTTCTCTCTAGTCCGGAGGCGGTGCCCAAACGAGAAGTCCGAAATATTGAGGTAAAAATCGTCTCCGTTGACCCGTTCAAGGTTATCGCCAGCCGCCATCTCGGCCCACATAAGGGGTTGTTTAAGGCTTACGGTGAGCTTTTTGATTGGGCGGAAAAAGCCGGTTTGGTGGAAAGTTTCAAAGGCATTTACGGTATCCCCATCGATGACCCCAGGGGTATGCCTGAAAAGGAATGCCGTTTTGACTGCTGCTTTGATTTCGGTCCTGATGCAACCGCAGGAGGCGGTTTCCGGGAAGACAATTTGGGCGGGGGTATTTTTGCTGTTGCCCGTCATCTTGGCCCTTATGACGGGTTGGAAGACAAATATGATTACCTTTATGGGCCATGGCTGAATGCATCTGGGTATTCGTTGCGCGAGCGGTTATTTTTCCTTCATTATTTACAAGACCCAGACACTGTTCCGCCCGAAGAGTACGAGACCGATATTTATATCCCTATTGAAAAGGCAGCCTAGACGAGGGCGGTATGCACACCGAATTGAGAAATTTTTCAAATTTTATTTTTTTGACACTTGTCTTCCTGTTCCCAACAAAAATCACCCTCGCCGAAGATAAAAGCGAGGAAACTCAACAGGTCATCCTGGCATTGTTTGCAGCGTTCAACCGCCATGATACTGAAGCGCTAGTAGAGCTTTATTCTGAAGCTGCACGAATTCGCTCCCCTGGGGATATCGAGCCTCGAATTGGACGAGAGGTTGTCCGTGAAATTTACGCTGGTCATTTTGAAAATATTCCGGGTGTCCATGATGCGGTTCAAAATATTATTGTTGAAGGAGACCAGGGGTCGGTGGAATTTATCGCCAGTTGGGACCAGCCGACTGATGACGATCCAAATGCCCGGGGAAACCTGAAGATTGCATCGTTTATCACCGTCAAAAATGGCAAGATTATTCAAGACATAACTTATTTCGACCGGCTGGAATTAGCGGAGAAAATGGATATTGGCGTCGGAGAATAAGACCTAAGTACATGCCGTCAGCACCACTCGGACAAATTGTGGAATTTTGATAAGAGAGTATTGATGAATCCCGTTTATGCACTTGGGTCTTGGGGCGGAACGAGCAAATTCACATGCCGATAATCGCCACCAACAATAACGTCGCCCAACTCACCTTCGGCGTGGCAGTTAACGGTCTCTATCGTTTCTTTGCTACGCATGCTGATTCCACATGACGAGCTCTGCTGCTGCGAGGTCTTCCAGCGCCGAGCCAACTGACTTAAACAAGGTTATTGCTTCGCCCGATGAACGCCCCTGACACTTTCCCCGGGCGAGTTCGGACAGATCGCCGACAATGTCCGCTTCTTTCATCGCTCCTTCTTCTATTGCCTGCAGAATATCACCGGCCTCCGATAACGCACCGCTGTATGTATCGACAAACACCTCGGCGCGCGAAACTGCCTCGCCATCTGCTTCGCGCATGTCTTGCCTGAAGGCGCCGACCAGGTCCAGATGCTGTCCGTCTTGCAGCCACTCGCCCCTTATTATAGGTTCGATAGAAAGCGTCGCGCAGGAGATAATGTCGGCCTCTCGCACCGCTGCTTCGAGATCAGTCACAGGCTCAATCGAAAAAGACGCCACCGAAAAGTTTTCCACCACCTTTCTTGCCGCCTGCTCGCGCCGACCCCAGATCAGGACTCTGTCTATGTCCCTCGAAGTCGCGTGTGCCGCCACCATATGCGGCGCGAGTTGGCCTGTGCCGACCATCAGCAGTGTTTTCGAATTGCCTCGTGACAGGTAACTTGCTGCAAGGGCCGATGCCGCAGCCGTACGTCGCAGCGTGAGCTCCGTGCCATCGAGCACTGCGAGAGGAACACCTGTTGTGGCGTCCATCAGGAAGTAGCTTGCATTGACCGCTGACAACGCATGTCGAGAATTATCCGGAAACACGGTGGCGATTTTGACGCCGAGCCTACCGCCTGTCTGCCAGCACGGCATGAGTAACAGCGTACCGTCCGCGCCATCTGTCACTTCGACCGGGTAGTGGGATCGATCCGGAATATTTGCCCCGGTCTTAAACGCTGCATCGAGTGCGTCGATTAAGGCATCGTAGGGTAGTGCTTCGGCGACGCTTTCCGCGTTGAGAATTATCATTATTGTCGGCTCTTCGACCCGGCATAGTATTATCGTGCTGCAGCGCAATCTTACCGTTCTAGCCCATGCGAACAAAATCGGGCGCCCGCCACCCTGATAATCGATGACGCTTAAACGAAAACCGGGCCTATCCGTAGTGCTCGCCGTGGTGATGGGTGACATGATCGGTTCAGGCATTTTCTTCACGCCGGGCGAGTGTCGGCGCGAGTCTAATGACAGGCGCCTCGCTATCGGCCGGTATCATTCAGCGCGCAGGCACTAACTGAGGGCAAGAAAAACGTGTCGGACTTAATTTTCCCGGGAATAAATAAATCTGACACCTTTTTTGATCCCCGCGCGGGTGGGTTATAGTGCCGATAACGGTAGGGGAGAACAGACATGATGTGGCTTTGCGTTGGTGTGCTGCTTTGGATGGTCGTGCATTTCATCCCGAGTGTGGCTCCGGGGTTACGAGCCACGCTGGTCAAGCACGTCGGCGAAAATCCCTACAAGGGTATCTTTGCTCTCACACTTGTTTTGTCAATCGCGCTAATGGTTATCGGCTGGCGCTCCACGACGCCGGAAATCATATATGTGCCTCCGGCCTGGGCCCCTCCGCTCACATCGATGTTGATGCTGATTGCTGTTTTGTTATTCGGCGCTGCCCATCAGCCAACCCGAATCAGGAAATTCATCCGGCACCCTCAGTTGACCGGCATGGTCGTGTGGTCTCTGAGCCACCTGCTTGCGAACGGCGATTCCCGCTCTCTCGTGCTGTTTGGTGGGCTGGGTTTGTGGGCATTGATCGAAATGCCGTTGATCAGCCGACGGGAAGGCGCCTGGGCAAGACCTTACGGTCCGGCGCTCTCGGTCGAGATCAGGAGCATATTAATCAGCGTCGTGATCTTTTTCGTGCTTTTTTTCCTGCACCCGTACTTCGCTGGCGTCTCGCCTATCCCGCGCTAACTCGAGGGATTGTTGTCTGGTTTCAGCGCCTCGGCTCGACGCGTGGTGCTATTCAACCGTAACCGACTTTGCGAGGTTCCTCGGCTGATCGATGTCCGTACCTTTCAGCACGGCCACATGATAGGCGAGTAGCTGCAGCGGAATCGTATAAATAATTGGCGCCTGAAAGTCCTGAATCACGACGGGCATTCTCATCGTGTGGATGCCGACCCGGTCGCCGAATTGAACCCTCGGGTCTGCGAACACATACAGCTCTCCGCCGCGTGCCCGTACTTCCTGCAGGTTGCTTTTGAGTTTCTCCAGGAGCTCGTCATCCGGCGCCACCGCGATGACCGGCATGTCCTCGTCAACGAGCGCTAATGGCCCGTGCTTTAACTCCCCGGCCGCATACGCTTCGGCATGAATATACGAGATCTCCTTGAGCTTCAGAGCGCCCTCCATCGCAACAGGATTCTGCACGCCCCGGCCGACAAACAGCGCGTGATGCTTGTCCACGAAATGTTGGGCCAGGGACTCTATCGCATTATCCAGCGTCAGGACCTGTTCAATGAGCCCGGGAATTTCCGCGAGCTGGGCAACGAGAATGCGTTCCTGCTTTTCCTCGAGGCCGTTGCGGCGGGCGAGCGCGATGGTCAACAGTGAAAGGGCTGCCAGCTGAGTCGTAAACGCCTTCGTCGATGCCACACCAATCTCCGGTCCCGCATGCGTCATCATCACGAGTTCCGACTCACGCACCAGCGAACTCTCGGGTACGTTGCATATTGCCAGCGTGGAGATGTAATCGATTTCCTTTGCCAAACGTAGTGCCGCCAGCGTATCGGCCGTTTCACCGGACTGACTTATCGTTATGAATAGAGTGCCTTCCGGTACGACGGGCGAGCGATATCGATATTCGCTGGCTATCTCGACGTTACAGGGCAACTTGCACAGTTGTTCAATCCAGTAACGTGCTATCAATCCCGCGTGGTAACTGGTGCCACAGGCGACAATATGCACGCCGCGCGTCTTGTCGAGCACCTTATTGGCCTTCGCTCCGAAAGCCGTGTCCAGCACTTTGCCGTTTGCGATGCGTTCATCGAGCGTGCGCGAGACTGCGGCAGCCTGCTCGTGAATTTCTTTTTGCATGTAGTGCCGGAACTTGCCGCGTTCGGCGGCATCGGCCGACAGCTCGCTTTCCTTGACGGGCCGTGCGACCTCCTTACCGTCGCTGTCAAAAA
>JAZFPY010000030.1:0-2962 GCA_036444875.1 Woeseiaceae bacterium
TCATTGTGCGACAAGGCCAGGATGTATTTGCGTATCAGAACCATTGCATGCATCTCGGTTACCCGATGAACTGGAAGCCTGATAGTTTCCTGACAAAAGACCGCGCAAACATTATTTGCTCCTCTCATGGAGCTATGTATGAAATCCCCACCGGCCTGTGTATTGCCGGACCTTGCGTGGGGAAGAGCCTGCAGGCATTGCCCGTAGAGATTCGTGATGATGTGATTTTCGTGCGAGGACCAAAAGGGATGCAGGAGCCGCAGTCCGCCTGCCAGAGAAGGTAGGCGCAGTCCGATCGATGCGGATTGATTACGACCATCCCTGGTCGTGACCTTCGCTTCGCGAAGGCGCCCTTTGGGCGTGCAAATTCACTCCTGGCGAATTTGTGACATTTATTGAGATGATATGTTCGAAGTGTGACGAAATCAGACAGGCGATTCTTTAGTCTGCTTTATCCAGCATTTCTAACGGATCATGCCAACCCAGTGGCAAATCACCGTTGTCTTCGCCGAGATAGTCCTCGGGGTCCATGTCGACCGAGCCGGACCAGTCCTCCGGCGCGCCCACGGTCTCGATCAGCAAATTGGGCCAGGTGTCGAGATCGACTTCGTCAATAGTACCGTCGAAAAACTGCAACTCGACCGTGGCATCTTTTTCATCCACAGCCACAACCTCAAAAAGACTACCATTACTGCGTCGGTACCAATGCCCGATTACCGGATATGCGACAGCCATTGACTTGCCTCTGGTGTTTTGCCTCTATTTCGATCCCGTCACTATTTTCCCTGAACCCTAATTTATAGCTTTTCACCGAGCTTGCGCAAGGCGACTTGCGGGGCGAAGTTACATACGATTTGAGCGTCTGCCGGCAGTTGATTGATCCTGTTCACTAAATTCGGGTAAGTCGCCAGTCCCAGATTTTGTGCCCTTGCCGAAGACCGCGTCGCTCGAACTTGGTCGTCGACCGGTCGAGCGGATCGTCCCCCCGGTGTGCCCGTCTTTCGGACAGCCTGAAGTTGTCATCGGACGCGATCAGCTCGTCGATTTGCTCGGCATAGTCTTGCCAGTCTGTCGCGAAATGAAAAGTGCCGCCGGGTTCAATTTTCCGTGACAGCATTTGCAGAAAGTCATGCTGCAGAATCCGTCGCTTATGATGTCGTTTCTTTGGCCACGGGTCCGGGAAGTACAGATTGGTACGCCGTAACGAAACGTCAGGAATCTGCTGTCGCAACACGTCGATGGCATCACGGCGAATCAGCCGAAGATTTGAAATCCCGGCCGCCTGTGCTTGCAGCAGACAATGACCCACGCCGGGTTCGTGAACATCGACGCCGATGAAATCCATCGAGGGATTTGCAGCAGCCTGTTCAATGAGAGTCTCGCCGTTGCCGAACCCAATCTCGAGAACTCTGGGAGCGGCACGTCCGAAGACCGCGTCGAGATCGATGAGTTCATCGGAGGAATGAATGCCGAATGCCGGCCAGAGTTCCTGTAGAGCATTTGCCTGGGCCGGCGTCAGGCGCCCGGCACGCCGCACAAAGCTTCGGACAGTGCGCCTTGTTTCTTGTTGGTGGCCAGGCAATACTTCCTCCGGGTCATTTCGTATTCTAGCAAATCGAATATAGAGTAAAGTTAGCGTCTAGAAGATGGGGACAGCACATGCGTTGAACTGCGAGCCTCGGATGTTGGCTTGGGAAGCTGATGTTCTACCATTGAACTACACCCGCGATTATCTCAGTCCCCGCAGATATTACAGTCAGTCGAGTCAATTGGCCCGTTCATGCTATCGGTAATGTTGCTTTACGTATTGTGGAAGGGCGCCGGCGCCTGGAGAATTGATCTCCGCGAGAGCGAGTGACTGCTCGCCCATCTGGACAGATAACCATTCAAACCACACAGTCTCAATACAGTCCGGCCGAGGAGATGATTCACGCGGTCAGTCATGGCGGCGGCCTGATCCTAAGCATTGCTGGTCTTTCGTGGATGCTCAATCTGTCGATCGGTGTCTCCGATCCCTGGCGGGCCATTGCCAGCGGCATATACGGAGCCAGTTTGATCTCTCTGTTCCTGACCTCGACCTTGTACCATGGTTTGCACGTCTCACCGCATAGACATCTGTTCAAGCTGCTCGATCACTGCGCGATTTATCTACTGATCGCCGGCACCAGCACCCCGTTCCTGATCGTGGCGATGCGAACAGACACTGCCTGGTGGTTGTTTGGAGGCATGTGGTCTCTAGCTGCACTCGGGATCCTGACCAAGCTCTGGTACGGGCATAAGTTTCCCCGATTGTCGCTCGCCAGTTATCTGCTTATGGGCTGGCTCATGGTGATCGTCGCGCCCGAAATGATGGATGCTATCGGTGCGAATGGCATGCTCTGGGTGGTCGCGGGTGGCCTCTGCTTCACGGTGGGTGCCGTCTTCTACGCGGCGAAGAAAATGTACTTCCATCACGTCATCTGGCACTTCTTCGTGCTTGCAGGAGCTGCCTGTCATTTCTTTGCCGTAGTCTGGTACGTGCTGCCTGTGTAAGCTGCTGCACAGCCGCCTAAATTTACAAGGTTACCTGGAATGGCAGGGTGTGAAACACGGTTTGATAAAACCTGGAAGCCAGGCAATTTTGAATTGCTTATACAGACCTTTCGTCCGACCGGTAAAGGACGTGGTCCTTGCCATGGCATGGCACCTTTCCCTTACCATGCAACCGTGACTCGTCACACTGTCAGACTGTAGAATTGGTGGGTATTGGGACGATTGCGGGCGTCGTATAATGGCTATTACCTCAGCTTCCCAAGCTGATGACGTGGGTTCGATTCCCATCGCCCGCTCCACTACTCTAAGGCCTTGGGCCTGGAAAGACTCCTGACGACTGGTGAGCGTTCTTCAGACTTTCATCTTCAGCCTGGTCTTCAGTTGCGGCGCTTTGCATGGATGGGGTGATTTGCCCGGACTCCGGGTCGTT
>JAZFPY010000031.1:0-3189 GCA_036444875.1 Woeseiaceae bacterium
GCCTTGTCCTCGGCGCGAGGCACGGCGCTTGTCAATCGTTCATGTTCGATGCTGGACATGTTTTAGTTTACAGCCTGCCGCAGTGCGAGCCGGATGATGTCTTCAGCAGATTTTTCCGCGGTATCCAGCCTGCCGAGCAAGCGGTTGATTTCGTTCGCCCTGTAACCCAGGGAAATCAGCGCATCAAATGCCTCGTTTCTGGGGTCGGCTCGCGTTGTGCGGCTTTTATCGCTACCCGATTCTACGGATGTCTTGTCGATGCGGTCACGCATCTCGATGATCAGGCGTTCGGCAGTTTTCTTGCCAACGCCGGGTATCTTGACGAGCATGGCAGTGTCCTCGTACTGCACGCAACGCTGGAAATCAGCGACGGACATACCCGACAGAATCGCCAGTCCCATTTTGGCACCTACCCCACTGACCTTCAGAAGCGACCGGAACAGGGTCTTCTCTTCTTCGGTGGAAAACCCGAACAGGGTCTGTGCATCTTCGCGCACCACAAGATGCGTATGCAGGAAGAGCTCCGAGCCGATCCCGGGCAGGGCAAGAAATGTCGACATCGGCGTTTCGACTGCATAGCCGACACCACCACATTCGAGAATAATCTGCGGTGGCCGCTTGTGCGCAAGGCGGCCGCGAAGAGAGCCGATCATTGAGTCCCTGCACTTGCTGATTTGCCGGACAGCCGGGCATTTAATCGTCGCTGGTGACCGTGGCAAAGAGCTGTAGCCAGCGCGTCGGCCGCATCGGAAGACGGGGCGCCGTCGAGTTGCAAAAGGGAAACCACCATGTGCTGAACCTGGTCCTTTGTCGCAGAACCGCTGCCGACAACCGCCTGCTTGATCTCTCGCGGCGCATATTCGAAGACTTCGACATCCAGCTCAAACGTGGCACACAGAGCTGCCGAACGGGCATGACCCAGCTTCAGGGCGCTGCCCGCATTTCGATGGACGAAAACGCTTTCGATGGCAACGACATCCGGCCGGTACTCAGAAACGATCTGGCTGACAGATTCAAAGATGAGCTTGAGTCTGTCAGGAAATTCACCCTCGGTGCTTCGCACCGTGCCGCACGCCACATAGGTCGGATTGTCGGCTTCGAAATCGAGCACACCGAAGCCGGTCAGCCTCGACCCCGGGTCAATTCCGAGAATTCTTAATTTGTCAGCCAAATCGCATCCTCAACAATCGATTCATAACTGGGCCAGAATCTCGTCACTGATGTCAGCATTGCTGTAGACGTTCTGCACATCATCAAGATCCTCGAGCATTTCGAGCATCTTGATCATCGAACCGGCTTCCTGCAATTCCAATTGGGAATGACTTGAGGCCCGCATGGTTACTTCAGCGATGTCCGGAACGAATCCGGCTTCGCGCATTGCGTCTCTGACCGATTCAAAATCTGTGGGATCGGTCAGCACATCGATCGACGTGTCTTCATCGACGATGACGTCTTCGGCTCCTGCTTCGATTGCGGCGTCCATGATGATGTCCTCGTCGCTCCCTGCAGGGTATGAAAGAAGACCAACGTGATTGAAAATATAGCTGACCGAGCCTCCGGCGCCCAGATTACCACCGAATTTCGAAAACGTGTGGCGGACCTCCGCGACGGTCCGGTTGCGGTTGTCGGTCAGGCAATCGACCATTACTGCCGTTCCGCCGGGGCCGTAGCCTTCATAGCGGATTTCCTGGTAGTCGGTCCCATCCAGTTCACCCACACCTCGCTTGATTGCCCGGTCGATATTGTCCTTGGGCATGCTCTGGGACTTTGCTTTGTCAACCGCGAGCCGCAATCTCGCGTTCGCGGCCATGTCCCCACCGCCGGCACGCGCAGCAATCGTGATTTCCCGGATCAGTTTGGTAAACAGCTTACCGCGCTTTTTGTCCTGGGCGCCTTTACGGTGCTGTATATTCGCCCATTTACTGTGTCCTGCCATATTTCCCGATCACAATTCGCGGCCGCAGGACCCAGCAGGCTGCTGCAGCATGTCATTGATCATTGAGGGGTCGAAGAATCGCCCCGTCTTCTCTCCGGGCAGAGGAACAACCGTGCCAATCGGTCCAACCGCAAAAGAAGCCTGAAACGCTTTCATACCCAATGTCCAAACGCCCAAGGTTCTGTTTCGGACCGATGGGTCGCGACCCGAATTCTCGGCGTATGATAACGGTTCTTAGTACCTTGCACACCACTGAAACATCGCCAAATGGTCACTTCCGAGCTCGAAAACTGGAAAAAAAGCAGCGATGAGGAACGCCTTGTAGGCGCAGCCCGGCAATTTCTCGCTGCACTGCCCGCGCAAGAGCAGATCAGGCAGCAGCTCGCGGAAGGCCGGGCCATTGCGGATATCGTCGAGGGTCTGGGTCTGCCGCCGGCCGTGATTGCGGCGGTTCATGTCTATCCCCTGCTCCGTGACGATCTGCTGGGGAGTGCGAAGCTGGAGGCCAGCGATATTGGAGAGCTGGCCGGAATTGCCCATGGGCTGGTACAGCTTGGCAGGTTCAGGCTGCCGCCAGACTGGCAACCCGGAGAGGCGCTTGCCGTGCAGCAGTCGGAGGCGCTGCGCAAAATGCTACTGGCCGTCGCGTCCGATGTGCGGCTGGTGCTCGTGCGCATCGCCGAACAGCTGTATCGATTGCGCAATGCAAAAAAAGCACCGACGGATGAGCAGCAGGCACTGGCAATCGAGACCCGTGAGATCTATGCGGCACTGGCGAACAGGCTCGGCGTATGGCGACTCAAGTGGGAACTGGAGGACCTCGCTTTCCGTTATCTCGAATCGGATACCTATAAGCAAATCGCGCAGACACTGAACGAAAAGCGTACCGAGCGGGAATCGTTCATTGACACGGTCAAATCACAACTGCTGAGCGAGCTCGCGAAGGCAGGACTCGACGCAGACATCAGCGGCCGGCCCAAGCATATTTACAGCATATGGCGAAAGATGCAGCGTAAAGGATCGGGTCTCGAGCACATTTTCGACGAACGTGCCGTGCGGGTGCTCGTCAAGGACGTCAGAGAATGTTACGCGGCGCTCGGCGTCGTTCATAACCTGTGGTCATACCTGCCGGGTGAATTCGACGACTACATCGCGCATCCGAAGGAAAATAATTATCAGTCATTGCATACGGCCGTGATTGGCCCGGAAGGCCGAACGATTGAAGTGCAGATACGCACACACGATATGCACCG
>JAZFPY010000032.1:0-3003 GCA_036444875.1 Woeseiaceae bacterium
GACAGGAAAACCGGACCGTAGGATGGGCCTTCTCAAGAAGTTTCTCTATTCGATCGGCGCGCTGATTTTGGGGCTCGCCGTGATCGGTCTTTTTCTGCCGTCGCGGGCTCAAATCGAACGAAGCATCACAATCGATGCGAGCCGGGCGACCGTGTTCGCGCTGTTGAACGACTTCCATCAAGTCAATAAATGGTCACACTGGATCGAGGCAGATGCGAACGCCAGAATCGATATTTCTGGCCCCAGGCGTGGCGTGGGCGCCACCGTCGTATGGGACGGCAACATAGTCGGCCAGGGCAGCCAGGTGATCACCGAGAGCGTGCCGTTCGAGCGGATAGTCACTGCGCTGGACTTCGGCGATCAGGGCGAGGCCAACGCTGTTTTCGATCTGAGCGAGACAGATGACGGTACGGAAGTCGTTTGGACTTTCGACATGGAATTCGGATTCAATCTGATCGGTCGCTATTTCGGGCTCATGCTCGGCGGCATTGTCGGCGAGGATTATGAGAAGGGCCTAGCGAGCCTCAAATCGATGGCCGAGGGCCTGCCCAGGGCAGATTTCAGCGCCGTGGAAATGGAGCATGTTGTCGTCGAAGCCATCGATATTGCCTACTTACCGACCACCAGCATCCTGGAGGCCACGGCGATATCGGATGCGATGGGCAAAGCCTATTTCGATATCCTTGGCTTCATCGATGAATACGATTTGCAGGAGGCCGGTGCGCCGATATCGATAAGCAGGGCATTCAGCGGCTCTGAAATAAGGTTCGATGCCGCAATTCCTGTTCGCGGGATCGAGGCAAGCACGCCGCGAAGCGGACACTCCGTCAAGCTTGGGAAAACCTTTGAGGGTCCCGTCGTCCGCGCAAAGCACATCGGCTCATACCGAGAGCTCAGCCAGACCCACGACAAGATAGCCGCCTATCTCGCGGCGCTCGGCATCGAGAGGAATGGCGATGCCTGGGAGTCATATGTCAGCGATCCGACACGGACCGATGAAGGCGAGCTATTGACGTATGTCTATTACCCGATCGTGGTAGAGGATTTTTGAGAGTAGAAAAACGAGAAATAGGGGGTCTGACCCCTTATTTCCTAGTTTGTCTTGAGCACCAGCGTCGGACCCGAACGCCGTTCCTCGATCTGCAGAGGCAGCGTTGCCTGGCCGCTGTCGCTGTGGCGAATCATGTCACCGTACAGATCGACCATGAGCTGCGCGCATTGATTTGCCTCGTCAATCGACATTTTACGCACTGAGGCGCAGATCGGCCCTTCGCCGTTCAGCGGTACCACGCGGTGCATCAGGCTTGTGAGATCGGCGAAAGACTGCTTCACCGGTGCCGGCAGGTCGTCGTCTCTAACGGATGTCAGGTTGTCTTCGTAGGCTGATATAAGTCTTTGTTTAATGTGGCCATGTCCGGATAGCACAGAAACGGCAGCGAAAAATTTATCAACGTGGTAGGACATGTCCACTCCAGCGTTATTATTAGCGGCCGCTATTATTCACCTCTCAGCGGCTCTATTTACGCTTTTAGAGTCAACTACTTCCTGTAGTCCGCAGCCGGGCCGCGTCGCGTCATCCTGTCGGTGCTCTTGGTCTATTAAAAACCTGCGTTGCATTCTTATATCAAACCTAGGGAGCCGGGTGCAAGCGCTAAATCTGATCGGGCGATCGAAATCGAGCCGAAACCGTATTACAGGCGGAGATAAAACGAGATCGTCGCGCCGCATTTTCCTCAACCTGCTTTGCTGATTTCGATAAACCAGCGTTCATCTCCGAGTTCATTGCGGCACGTGAAAAGCGCATCCGGTTGCCCAACCTGCCACTTTGTTGCCAGCGTTTCCGACATTAGATAGTCGCGATACTCCTCAAGCGATGACGCCACGCCCCCGCTTCCCGAAACACCCAGAACGATTCTGTCGGAGACCTCCAGGCCGGCCCGCTTACGGGCATCCTGTACCGTCCGAATGAGCTCTCGGGCTGTGCCCTCGGCTATGAGGGCATCGTTCAGGGTCGTATCGAGCTCTGTCAGGAATCCTGCATCTTCAGCGCAGGCGTAGCCCTCGGCCGAGCTCGTCTCGACCAGCAGGTCGTCCGATTCCAGCGTGATCTCGCCGGTAGGTACGACTATCGTGTATGACTCACCTTTCGCGACCGCAGCGGCAATCTCGGCACCATTGCTCTCCTCGAGTGCCTTGCGGATCGATGGAATGTCTTTGCCGTATCGCTTGCCGATTCTCGGCAGATTCGGCCTGATACGGTAACTTACGTGACTCGCGTCGCGAGCGATAAATTCGATTGCTTTGACGTTTAGCTCTTCGAGGATCTGGTTCTGGTGATCGGTTAAGGCCCTGGCAGACGCGTCGTCAGGTGCCCTGATGAGCAGGCGTGACAGCGGCTGCCTTGTACGCACGCCCGACTGCCCTCTCGCCGCCCTGGCCAGTCCGACGACTTTCTGCACGACGCCGATGTCGAACAGCAGCTGATCGTTGTCGTAAGCCTCATTTGCTTCGGGCCAGTCGCTCATGTGGATACTCAACGGTGCCGTATCGTCTGCGCCCCTGACCAGGTTCTGATACACATGCTCGGCCAGGAACGGCACGAAAGGCGCCATCAGCCGATGAGCCGCATTCAGGCACTGGAAAAGGGTCAGGTAGGCCGAGCGCTTATCCTCGGGATCGGTGGATTTCCAAAAGCGGCGCCGGTTTCTACGAACGTACCAGTTGCTCAATTGATCAATAAACGACTCGATCGCATCCCCGGCGGACTTGGCGTCGTAGTCGTCCATTGCCTCGGTACAGCGCCTGATCGTCTGGTTCATCAATGCCAGCGCCCAGCGATCGATTTCCGGACGCTGAGCTACCGGTATGTCGGTGTTCAGATCCACATCGTCCAGCCGCGCATACAGAATGAAGAAGCTGTAGGTGTTCCAGAACGTATTGATGAAGGAGCTGACCACATCGGCGACGATTTCCACCGAGATACGTTTCGGCGCGTCCGGTGAC
>JAZFPY010000033.1:0-3571 GCA_036444875.1 Woeseiaceae bacterium
GACGCAGACGAGGCGGACGTCCAGGCTACCCTGTGTGCACTCACCGCCAGGAGCATTGCCGACGCGATTGGAACTTACGCGCCCGACACCACGGAGTTGCTTGTATGTGGCGGTGGGATAGACAACAGCGAACTGATTCGCTGGATAGCCTCAGCACTACCCTCAGTCGAAATTCACTCTACCGCCAAATTCGGTCTCGAGCCGGACTGGGTCGAAGCAGCCGCGTTCGCCTGGCTCGCCAAGCGTTGTCTTGACAGGAAGCCCGGCAATCTGCCCGGCGTTACAGGAGCGGACCACGCGGGAATTCTGGGCGGGATCTACCCCGCCTGAAATCCTGCGCCATTTCAAGGTTTCGTAACAAAGTCATTGATATACTCGAGAGCCGACCAGACCTGGATTCTCTCGTGGACGCTCCTGTCTTACCGCCGGCCGAACAGTACATCAACCGCGAGCTCAGCCTGCTTGAGTTCCACCATCGCGTATTGGAACAGGCCCGCGACAGCGAAATGCCGCTTCTTGAGCGCCTCCGCTTTCTCTGCATTTCCTGCACCAATCTGGACGAGTTTTTCGAAGTTCGAGTTGCGGCCCTGAAGCAACGGCTGGAAATCGGCGCGCGCGCCGCGGGCCCGGACAAGATGACGCCGCAACGGTTACTGGACGAGATTCGACATCGTGCCATCAATCTCGTGCGTGACCAGTACGAGGTCCTGAATGCGACAATCCTGCCCGAGCTGGCCGCTGAGCAGATTCGATTCCCACAACGATCCGAATGGTCCGAAGCGAAGAAAAACTGGCTCAATCACTATTTTAGAGACGAAGTTGTGCCTGTGTTGACACCCATCACACTGGATCCGTCACGACCGTTTCCGAGGATCCTGAACAAGAGCCTTAACTTCATCGTGCGGCTGCAGGGCAAGGACGCATTCGGCCGTCGCCGGCACCGTGCAATTGTACAGGCGCCCCGGTCACTGCCGAGAATTATTCGGCTGCCCGCAAGACTGACCGAACAGGGTTCTGATGCCTACGTCTTTTTATCGTCGATCATTCATGCTCACGTGGAGGACCTCTTTCCCGGGATGACGGTCGAGGGTTGTTATCAATTTCGGGTGACGCGAAATAGCAATCTCTATTTCGATGACGAAGAAGTCGATGATCTCGTTCGGGCTCTGGAAGGCCAGCTTGCTGCCAGTCGTTACGGCGCGGCAGTTCGCCTCGAAGTCAGCAAAGAATGTCCGGCAGATCTTTGCGAATTCCTGCTCGATCACTTTTCTCTCGACCGCGCGGACCTTTTCTCGGTAGACGGGCCCGTCAACCTGAATCGTCTCGCCACTGTCTGCGATAACGGGCGCCGGCCTGACCTTTGTTACCCCCCGTTTTCCCCCGGCATGGCGAGGGAGCTTCTTACTGACGAAAATATCTTCGAGATTCTCAAGAAGAAGAATGTATTACTGCACCATCCCTATCAGTCGTTCCAACCAGTAATCGATTTTATTGCGACGGCGGCATCAGATCCTGACGTATTGGCCATCAAGCAAACCCTGTACCGGACGGGCGCTGACTCACCCATTGTGGATCACCTGGTTCGGGCGGCGAACTCCGGCAAAGAAATTTCTGTCGTCATCGAATTGATGGCGCGATTTGATGAAGCCCAAAATATCGCTCTGGCCAATCGCCTGCAGGAAGCGGGGGCGCACGTCGTTTATGGACTCGTCGGCTACAAGACACACGCGAAGATGGCCCTGGTCGTTCGTCGTGAAGCGGGCAAGTTAAAACGATACGTTCACCTGGGTACGGGTAACTATCACCGCGGAACGACGCGCATATATACCGACTACGGTTATCTCAGTAGTAACAGGAATCTGGGCGAAGACGTACACAAAGTCTTTATGCAGATAACCAGTCTTACTAAGGCGGAGAACCTGGTCAAAATATTTACGGCCCCGTTCCATCTGTTTGACGAACTTATCATGCGAATTGAACGTGAAATTGAATTCGCGAAGGCCGGCAAGAAGGCACATATCATCGTCAAAATAAATTCACTGACTGAGCCGAAAATTATAGATGCGCTATACAAAGCGTCTTCCGCAGGCGTCAAGATCGACCTGATCGTGAGGGGCATCTGTTCTTTGCGACCAGGCGTACCCGGTTTGTCCGATAATATTCAGGTGCGCTCGATCATTGGCCGGTTTCTCGAACACTCACGCGTCTATTATTTTAGAAATGATGGCGACGAAGAGTACTTCTGCTCGAGCGCTGATTGGATGGATCGTAACTTCTTCCACCGAACGGAGACCTGTTTTCCGATTCGGCAAAAACCGCTCAAGAAGAAGATGATGAAAGACCTCAATCTCTTTCTCGCCGACAACTGCCAGGCGTGGGCGCTGCAGGGCGATGGCAGCTACGTTCGTCTGAGTCCAGGCAAGGACAAACCGGTGTCGGCGCAGCAGACGTTGCTCAATCGCCTGGCTTCGGCAGCCTGACCCTAGCCAAAAACGAGATTGAAGCCGGCGGATCCCAGATATTCCTGCTCGCGCTCAAGGTCCGCCACGGTTAGCGCGTTGTGCGCAAGCCAAGCATCAGGAAATTTCAGCCGAATATCGTCCTGGCCGACTTCAAGCACGATAGTCGGCAGCTCGACAGTCGTGCGGCTGCGATTGAGCAATACTGCGAGACGCAACAACAATGCCATTCGCATTGAACGATCCCGCCAAGCGCGCGGGATTTCGAGGCAACTGCCCGTGTCGATCTGACTTCTCTGATTCGCAATCAGAAACGCGAGGATACTTTGCTCTACGCGAGGAAAACCGGGCAGGTCGGCGTTTTTTGCGATGTAGGCGCCATGTCGCTGATAGCCATCGTGCGAGATGTCGAGACCAATCTCATGTAAGCGCGAAGCCCAATCGAGCAGGCGAGCAACGAGCGGAGACTTCAGTTTCCAGGGCCCGGCACACTGACTGAGTAATTCGGCGGCCGAGCGTGCCACGCGCTTCGCCTGAGCCTCATCGACGTTGTACCGGGACAGCATTGCCCGAACGCTTCGCTCGCGGGCATCTTCATGTTGCAGCCTGCCAAGATGGTCATAAAGAAGACCCTCACGCAAAGCACCGTCGGATATTTCTAATTTGTCGATACGCAAGTCTTTGAGCAGTTCGATCAGTATCGAAAGACCGCCTGGCCAGACCTGTGCGCGAGACTCGGACAGGCCTGGTAAAGACAGCGCAGAAATATTTTTGAATTCGAGAACCTTTTGAATCAACGTCTCGGCGACTTCGGATGTCAGCTCATTTGACTCCATGATGCCCAGTTCGTGGGCGACAGCCGCCGTCGCAATAATCGTTCCGGACGTGCCAATCGCCTGGATATTGGGTGAGTCGCGAAAAAACGCTTTAACGGGTCGAAGCTCCAGACTGGCTGCGAGCCTGGCCTCCTCAAATGCGCGTTTTGATATCTTGCCGTTTTCGAAGTGCTGTTCGGTCATGGCGACACAACCTAGCGCCAGGCTTTCGAGCGCCTTCGGTTTCGGTCCTCGTCCCAGAATCAACTCGGTGCTGCCGCCCCCTATATCCAGCAC
>JAZFPY010000034.1:0-2579 GCA_036444875.1 Woeseiaceae bacterium
GTCGCCCAGCAGCACATCGGGAAGATGCGGATCGCGCCGGAACAGGAATTCCAGGCCCTTGGTCTGCGATCGGCCCGTTGACACGATCGCCAGGCTGTCCAGTACTTCGTTGAGCAGAAACGGTATCTGCTCAATCTCCACCTTACCGGCCTCGATCTTTGAGAAATCGAGGATATCGTTGATGATGCCTAGCAGAGCATTGGCGGAGGCGTGTATTTTGCTAAGGTAGTCCTGTTGTTTGGGATTTAGCCCTGCACGAAGACACAGGTCACTCAGGCCGATAATGGCATTCATCGGCGTACGAATTTCATGGCTCATGTTTGCCAGGAAGTCACCTTTTGCCTGATTGGCCTCATCTGCAGCCTCCTTTGCCTCAGTCAGAGCAAATTCGGCCCGTTTTCGCTCTGTAACGTCGAACATCGTGCCGTCGGCATACTCGGGATTACCGTCGCTATCGTAGACAGCCATACCGCGGCTGCTCAACCACCGAATATTTCCGGCATTGTCAATGATTCGGAATTCTTGTTCGAACGGCTTCCTGGCAGCAATGCTTTGCATACGTCCTTCGGCGACCCACTGCTGATCATCGGGATGAATCAAATCGCTAAAAAAATTTAATTTCCCGGACATGAAATCTTTAGCAGGGTAGCCGGTGAGCACACTGTAATACTCGCTACAGAAGATAGTCGTGAAATCAGCATCAAAGCGGAAGCTATATACAGCCCCAGGAATGTTTTCAACCAGAGTCGAAAACTTTTCTTTAGCGGCGTTCAGGTCTCGGGTGCGTTCTTCGACACGGTCTTCCAGCTCATCTCTAGCACGTATCAGCGCGTTGTTGGTTCGTTCGCCGGTCGCGAGAACGAAGAGTATTCCCCCAAGCGAGAGGAACAGCGTGACGCCGAGAACACCGAATGAGGTCAGGCGCACGATTGTAAAGGTAGACATTGCTTCCGCGACATCGATTTCGCTCGTCAACCCCAGTCCCAGTTGACCATCCCACAACCATGCGCCATAAACGGAAACGCCGCGATAATCCCGATACCCCTCAATATTTCGTTGCACGGGAGAACGCTGGTTACGGGCGTCAGCGCTGGCAGCAATGGCACTTTCTGCCATGAGTGTCAGTGGATGCTCGGCACGAGGGAGATCGGAGCGAAAACCTTCCGTCATATTCCCGCCTGGATCACGGATTTGAATGTTCAGGATGCTCGACTCGCCTTCACCGAGCAGATCAATCGCTCGCAGATCGCTTTCGAATCGACTTGCAGACATCAAAGTCCCGGTCTGATCGAAGGCGTAGCTTTCCCCACTCTCGCCAATCCTCGAGAACTGCAACATTCGGGAGAAACCAAGGGCAGGATCGAGCCCCATCGCCAGTGCTGCAATTACCTCCCCGGTACTGCGCCGAACAGGCACGGCAATGAAAAGACTTGTTGTGCGCTCGATGCTTCCATCAGCTGCAGCGACTTCGGAGATAACTGGCGGCACGAATAGGGACTCACCACCAAAGACCCGGCCCAGTAGCTCAGGCCTCTGTGTCGCAATCAGATTACGAGTGCCGACACTGTTGTCCCTGTCCGACCCGACGCTAATACCTTGCCGGTTTACTATGAAGAAGCCTAGGCCAAACTCTTCCTGGAACTGCGCCAACGCGTTGCGAATCGTCGCCAGTTCGTTGGATCGTAATAGTGTCTCTGCCTCAGCATCGACACTCAGCAAGCCCTCGACGTCCGTGACTATTATCGGATTTCTGGCTATTTGCGTGAGAACGGTGTTCTGCTGTTCTACCCATATCTCGAGCCGTTCGGCGGTAGTGAGCAGTACATTCTCGAGATTATTATTGATATCCCGCAAAATTTTCCCGTTGATTCTTTCCAGCGCAAACCAGCCGACGATGGCGATCAGTACAACAAAGATGCTGAGAAAACCGAAAATTAGAATCCGGAAGCGCAGTGTGCCCGTTTGTAATACTGCGCCTTCACCGGTAGAGAAGCGGCGACTGATGATATTCAGCAGCATCAATAGCAGGAAAAGGCCGAGCACGCCGCCGACCAGCCACCACACAGTATTGAGCACGCCGGCAGTCGGTACGACTTCCCTATCAACGCCCAGCCATTTTTTGCGGAGCTCGGTTACATCGGCTTCATCGAGTGAATCCATTGTTTTTTGCAATATGTCTCGCAGGATCGGCCAGTCCTTTCGCACACCGATGGCAGGTCTCTCCGCCATCTCGCGATCATTGCTCAGAAAAGCCAGATGCAGCCCCGGTAAGCCATGCTGCTGCATCAGGTAGTTGAGGGCTGAAAAATCGTCCATCGTCGCGTCCGCGCGACCTTCAAGCACGGCATAAAGGGTGGCAAGGATGTTGTCCTCCAGGACCAGTTCGACGTCGGGATACTCTTGTGTCAGGTACTCCTCGGTGGAGAATCCCCTCGTCGCGGCGACCTTCAGTCCCCGCAAGTCATCAAATGACCGAATCCCGATGTTCGGATCTTTCACAATTACGGCAACCGCCATCTGCGAGTACGGTCTGGTGAAATTGATGTATTCCTGTCGTTCGGGTGTGATGGAAATGTTGA
>JAZFPY010000035.1:0-4205 GCA_036444875.1 Woeseiaceae bacterium
GAGTCCGGATCTTTTCTGTACAAGACAAAAACCAGCAGCTCCTCGGTCTGACTTTGCCGGGTATTCACGCCGGCAGCGACCACTTTGCCGAGTTCAAGACCATCCACCTGCGCCGCAACTTCTTCAATATCGTGAGGATAATAGTTCTGTCCGTTGACAATCATGATGTCTTTAGACCGGCCGGTGATGACGAGTTGGCCGTTCGCGAAGACGCCGCAATCCCCCGTTCGCAACCAGCCGCCCTCCGCATACATCTTCGCCTGCTCTTCATCGTTGTGATAGAGGCCTTCGGTGACGTTGCCACCGCGAATGTGGATGTTGCCGATCAGTCCCTCTGCCAGTGGTTTGTCGTCATCGTCAGTAATGCGCACATCACAATCGCGTATTGGCGTACCGACTTTGATAAAGCTGATCGAGTCAGGCTCTTCCGGATCGGTCGGTTCGTAGGCTGATCCGATTCGCAGGCTGTGTCGGTTGACAGTAATTCTCGAATACTCGGATCCCGGCTTTGGATACGTGACGCCGACAGTCGCTTCCGCAAGGCCGTAGACCGGAAACATTGTGGACCGTCGCAGACCGTATGGTGCGAGCGTTGACAGAAACTCTTCACACAGCTCGTAGGAAATTGGTTCCGCGCCGTTCACGATGAGTTTGACGGCGGACAAATCGAGATTATCCAGCCCTTTTCGTTTGAACAATTTCAGAAAGTGCTTGTATCCGAAGTTGGGTGAGCACAATTGTGTGGCCCGAAGCTCGCTGGCCTTACTCAACCAGAGCAGCGGCCTGCGAACAAAGAGACTGGTATCCATCACGGCCTGATTCATGCCGGCTGCAAATGCCGTCAGGTGATAGCCGATAAGCCCCATATCATGGGTTAATGGCATCCAGCTCAGGCTCTGGTCGTTCTCGGTCCATTCGAGCCGTTCAATACTGGCGCGAATATTGGTGGTCAGATTCCGGTGCGTCAGGCGGATACCTTTCGGGTCACTCGTCGAACCGGACGAGTACTGAATGAATGCGAGGGTGTCGGGGCCCAGCCTGGCAATTTCACCGGCCGAACTGGCCCCTGTTTCGCTTTCCAGAAACGTATTGGACTCGAGTGTCTTCCTGACAACCGGCAAATTCTCCGAGTCCGCAAACTCAAGCAGGCGATCCAGCAAACCTTGGTCCGTATACAGTGTGCCCTTTCGTAACTGGCTGAGGATTCTGAACAGTTTCAAACGGTGTTCATCACTGATGCCGACGGCCACCGGGACCGGCACAATACCGCCGAGAATTGCAGCCCAGAACGCGATAAGAAAACGCTCGTTCGATTTGGTAAAGACGACAATCTCGTCGCCGGGCTGCATGCCACGCTGCTGCATGCTGCCCAGTAACAAAAGTGCCCTGTCCCAGAGGTCGGCAAAGGCAATCCTGCTCTCGTCCTTTTCGCCGTCGATGAGCAGGACCTGGCGGTCTTTGCCGCGCCCCTCCTCCAGGATATCGGCAAGCGTGTCGTAGAGTTTCATGGAAAATGCCTTACTGGACCACCAGTGGCGATCGAGCTCAGTACCAGCGGGCTCAGGAGCGTGGTGGACATACTTGCAGGCACGAGCGATCCATCGGGTCCCGTTGGACACCGGAATGCAGAGGCAGGTCGGTCATGAATAGAATGGTTATTTGGGCAAGCCGGTCCTTAAGCAGGCGCAATATTACATTGACCGGCAGCAAACCGATACCGCAAACTTGCTCGCTAGGCAGGACTTTCCAGCACCAGGGTCGGGGCATGCCGGGCTCGATCCCTATGGAACGATCATGAGCACGAAGCAGGATCCAAAAACAGACTTCAGCAGCGTCGAAGCCAGGCGCAGTACGGCTTCAGCCCGCAGAATGTCGGCCGGCCGCCGGTTGTTGTACTTCCTTTCGACACCGTTGTTGCGTGGACTACTGGCGTTACTCTGGCACAGCTACCGCATCGAGAAAATTATAGGTGCAGATGTCAGTGAGCGACTCATGGCCGACAAAACGGCGTGCATTCCCTGCTATTGGCACCAACAGCACCAGCTATGCGCCAACTTGATCCGACAATGGATACGCAAGGGATTTGCGGTGAGCATTCTCGTTTCCGCCTCGGTCGACGGTGAAATACCGGCACGAATCGCTGGTGCCTGGGGCGCTGATATTATTCGCGGGTCAGCCAATCAAACCGGGGCGCTCGTCATGCGCGACATGCATGGTGCGCTGAAACGAGGCAGGTCCATCATCATGACACCCGATGGGCCGAACGGTCCGCCATTCGAATTCAAAGCGGGCAATATACTGATGGCGAGGATTTCGGGGGCGCCTCTTGTTCCTCTGGCCTGTGCCGCCGATCGTACCTGGCATCTGACGGGCTGGGACAGAATGATGATTCCGAAGCCATTTGCCCGCGTCGTAATCGCCATCGGCGAACCCTACGTCGTTCCGGGCGATACGCCGCTCGACGACCTCGAAGTACACCGAGTGAAAATGCAGGATGCGTTGATGAGCCTTATGAACGAATCCAGAAAAGTGCTCGATAACCGAGGAAACTCTGACGGCTGATCAAGGGACTGAGATTAGTCGCTTTGCCGGTCGAATTCCTGAACGATCGTGACCTCTTCCATTTTCTTGCTTCGCAATGTGATGCGCCGTATCAGGCGCTCATTATCGTTCGCAAGACTGTAGCGGTCCGTCAGCTTCATACCCTTCTCGCCGAGCGTTTCAATCACGTATGCGTTGCCTTCCCATCCGGATACCCTGTATGCGTCGGCTCCGCCGATATTAATAGGTCTGTTCTCGCCAAATGAATATTCTTCGACAACAGCCCTGTCGAAGCTGATGAACAACGTGTAGGGCGTCTGCGTAATCTTTAGCGAATCACCCGTTTCCAGGAACAGGTGTACAAGGCCCCCGCTGGTTCCACCGCTGCGACGCATTCCATTTCGGCCATTTCTCTGCTGCTTGAGCATTTCCCGCATGACTGTCCTGTTATCCACACCGTCGGTACGATCGATTGCCTCGTTTATGCGACGCTGGTCCAGCGCCGACTCGGGACGGAGTTTCCACTGCCCGGAAAAATCGACGCCGGCCGGGGCTGTAGCACCTTTTGGCATCAATACTTCAGGACTGGCACAACCGTACAGCACAAACAGCATCAAAAACCAAAGCCGTATGACTCGCATGATCGTCATTTGTCGCACCCGGGTATCCTTAATGTCTTCGCGGCCTTCAGAATACGCAATATTTCGTGGTTCGCCCAGACGGACACGGAATTAATCGCTCTGCGACATTAATCGCTCTGCGACATTGATCGCCCGGCGGCCAATCCGATGAGTCAAGAACTGTTAAGGCAGTCAACCGACCACATGGCGGTTCGTTAGGGCCTGCGTAACTTGTCAATAATGATTTGTGGAGAAAAACCGTGAAAAAACCAATCAAGATTCTGGCGGCCTTGGCTCTGTGCCTTTCTTTGTTGCCATTGGCGGTCTATTCGCAGGAAAGCGATCAAGGTGCTGCGTCGGAACAGGGCCGTGAAGTGACACGGGAGGAACGTCGTGCTGCCTGGGAGAGTCTGGCAGAGGAAGAGAAACAGGCGAAACGGGAAGAGCGGCGAGCCAGACGCGAACAGAGACGGGCCGAGTGGGAAGCCATGACGCCAGAAGAGCGTGATGTAAAGCGCGCGGAAATGCGCGCCAAATGGGAAGCCATGACACCGGAACAGCGTGAAGCGACTAAGAAAAGGCGCAAACAGCACGGCGCTCGCGGCGGCAGACGCGGCGATCATGGCAGCAAACAGGGCCGACGCGAATAATAGCCTGGACTGGTATGATGTAGTGGAGATCGCAGTGGAAAGCGGCCCCTCAACTAGCATTGTCGAAATCCGAGATCTAAACGGCCGCTTTCGCGGCGAAGCGGAAGTTCAAATAGCTATGAACCCGCTTTTATTAACAGCCGCTCTCGGCCAATAGCGGACTTTCCCGTTCGCTTGAAAAGCCCAAATGTCTTAATAATCAAGTTTTGTGCAGCGGCAAGGCGTATAAAGAAACCACAATAAACAACACCAAATCCGCCGAAAGATGGGCACGCAAAGGCGCGAGTCCTAGCTTCCTTTCAGACGCCTCCCGTGACGCCTCCAAGGACTCCAAGACTGCCGAGCATCATTCACGATTCTGCATTTCGGGAGGTCATCATGAAGAAATGTATCT
>JAZFPY010000036.1:0-2249 GCA_036444875.1 Woeseiaceae bacterium
GGGCCGATCACAACGGAAGGATCGATCTCCGCCTTCCCTGATACGACGGCGGTCGGGTGAATAGATGCAGAACTCATTTCAGGATCGGCGGCTAACGGAAAACTCGGCGATCGCAACAAGTGCCTCCTTGTACCCGGACTCGGGCAGGCCGGAAATGGCGTCGATTGCTACGTCTGCTGCATTCTGTGCACAAGTCACCGTGTATCGCAGAGCACCCGTAGACTCGACGATCGCCTGAACTTCATCGAGTTGGTCGATACCAGCAGATTCGATGGCCGCCCGAATAGATTTGCGCTCCGCATCGCTGCCGTTTTTCATGGCATAAATCAGCGGCAGTGTTGTCTTGCCTTCAGCGAGATCATCACCAAGGTTCTTGCCGAGTTCCTTGGGCGATGCGTCGTAGTCGAGCGCATCGTCGATGAGTTGAAAGGCCGTGCCGAGATTTTGCCCATAAGTGATCATCGCAGGCTCATCGGCGGGATTGCGTTCAGCGAACACGGCCGCGATTTGCGCACCGGCTTCGAAGAGACGGGCAGTTTTTCGATAAATAACCTGGCGATAAGCCTCTTCAGTGACGTCCGCATCATGGACGTTCATCAATTGCATGACCTCACCGGCAGCAATGGTATTGGTCGCGTCGGCAAGAATCCGCATCACTTTCATACTGCCGACATCGACCATCATCTGAAACGCACGCGAGTACAGGAAATCGCCGACCAGGACGCTTGCCTGATTGCCAAAAACCGTATTGGCTGTGTCACGGCCACGGCGTCTTGCCGATGAATCGACAACGTCGTCATGCAGCAACGTAGCCGTGTGAATGAACTCGATAATCGCGGCGGCATGCACGTGGTGATCGCCGGTGTAACCCAAAGCACGGGCGGCCAGTAGTACGACCAGGGGGCGCAGCCGCTTGCCGCCGCTCGTGACGATGTATTCGGATACCTGGGATACCAGGGCGACATCGCTTTGCAGGCTCTCACGAATCAGATCGTCGACCGCCCGCATATCGGCGGCCGCCAACTCCTTTACTTCGTCAATTGTGAGGGCAACGGGTGCTTTTTTGGCGGGCTGCATGGCGTGGACGATAATGCCTGAAATGCTCTGGATTGGCGACCCGAAGGGGCGGAATCAGCCGGCATGCACGCATTTGCAAGCTATTGAAATAAAGTAGAATTCCTAGCGTGTGGGCGTTGACCCGGGGGGCTCAAGCCTATAAAATTCCGGCTCCTTGGTGGCGGCAGGCATAGTCTGCAGCCGGATTCAGGTCGGGCAATACCCACAAAATATCTTAATTCTCAGCAAGTTGCGTATCATTTGCGATTTGCGTTATGGAGCACACAACGATGTATGCGGTTTTTCGCTCTGGCGGCAAGCAATACCGGGCGAGCAAAGGCGAGCGCCTCAGGCTGGAAAAACTCGAGGCTGACGAAGGCGCCAGTATCAAATTCGACGAGGTTCTGCTGGTCGGCGAGGGCTCGAGCATCAAAGTGGGCAGCCCACTGCTGTCCGGCAGCAGTGTCAGCGCCAAGGTCTTGCTGCAGGGCAAGAGCAGGAAAGTTGCTGTTGTGAAATTCAAGCGCCGCACAAACTACAAGCGGCAGCATACGCATCGCCAGTTTTTCACCGAGGTTGAGATAACCGGGATAAGCGCTGGCACCGGCAAGGCAGCCGTCGAGAAACCTGCTGCCGAAACGCAAAAGGCAGCCGCAAAGAAGCCGGCAGCCAAGAAGGCTACGGCCAAGAAGCCAGTCGCCAGGAAGCCGGTGGTTAAGAAACCAGCCGCAAAGAAGCCTGCGGCCAAGAAAGCGGCGAGCAAGAAACCGGCGGCCAAAAAGCCGGCAAAGAAGGCTGCCGCAAAGAAGACGGCTAAAAAGAAGGCGAGCAAGAAATAGAGCTTTAGATAGCGACTCTGAATGGATTAGAATTCACGCAACCTGGACGAAATGATGTGCAGGCGGCAAGTAGCACAGGAATAGTACAGTGGCTCATAAAAAAGCAGGCGGTAGCAGCAAGAACGGTCGAGACTCGGAATCCAAACGCCTGGGCGTGAAGATTTTCGGTGGTCAGCAGGTTGTTGCGGGCAATATCATCGTTCGCCAGCGCGGCACGAGATTTCACCCCGGTGTCAATGTCGGCCTTGGCCGTGATCATACGCTGTATGCGAAAGCGGACGGCCACGTGAAATTCCGCAAGAGGGGCCCGAAAAATCGCCAGTTCGTGAGTGTGGAGTCCAGCTAGTCTGGAGC
>JAZFPY010000037.1:0-3857 GCA_036444875.1 Woeseiaceae bacterium
ATCTTCGGCTTGCGCGACTTGTTCTTGTCCCAGCCCCAGCCACCTGGTTTCTCGATCGTCAGATTGCCGTGCAGGAATGCGCCTTCATCAAGTGATACATCACCGTTGACGGTGGACAGGTCACCCCCGATCTCCGCACCGGTGATCTTGATCTCGCCGTTTACGTTGCTGACGTCCTCACTGACGGTGCTGCCAGAAGCGATGCCGATTTTGCCGTTCACGACAGATACTTCACCCTTGATCGTGACCTTTTCGCCGATTCGAATCGCGCCGTTGACGCTGGAAATGTCTTCGGCCTTGACGCCGGAGCCGACTTTGACACTGCCATTGACGGTTTCCGCGTTCTCGATCACTGCATTTTCTTTAATGCGGATCGAGCCATTGACGGTCTCGAGATCGCCCGTGACGGTGGCGCCACTACCGACAGTGATGCTGCCGTTGACGGTCGATGCGCCATCAGCCTGGCTGTCGGCGTCGATATTGATGCTCTCGTTGATGCCCAACGCATGTCCCGGCGCCGCGAGCAGGAGTGACAGCAGGCCGGCGGCGAGTGATGCGATGCTGAGGTTCTTGCGCATAATCGTGTCCTTGAGTGTGTGGATACTGCTTTTGATACCACCTGGCCCAAAAAGGTTGGAATCAAAGGCCAATTTTCTATGCCCTTATCCGGCCACAGGTTAACCTTAGGCACTTCCCGATGGACAATACACTTTTGGTTTGGGCAGCGGCATGGAAATCGCTCTGGAAGCTCGACATCTGGTGAAACAGTACCCTGGCGTGCTGGCGGTCGACGACGTCAGCTTCGACGTGCGTGCAGGCAGCTGTTTCGGCCTGCTGGGGCCAAATGGCGCCGGCAAGACAACCACGGTCGAAATCATGGAGGGCGTGACCCCTGCCACCTCGGGCGAGGTCTATTATTTCGGCAGGCCTGCGGGCAACAAGTTTCGCGAGGAAGCCGGGATCCAGTTTCAGAACACGGCGCTCCAGGATTATCTGACGGTTCGCGAGACTCTGCAGATGTTTCAGAGCCTGTACGACCGCCACGCAGACCTGGAACACATCATCCACGAATGCTCGCTCGAAGAACTTCAGGATCGGGACAATCGCAAGCTGTCAGGCGGACAGCGCCAGCGCCTGTTTCTTGCCGTTGCCCTGGTCAACAAGCCGCGGCTCGTCTTTCTGGATGAGCCCACCACCGGACTGGACCCGCAGGCACGGCGAAACTTCTGGGATCTCGTCAATCGGATTCGGTCGGACGGTACGACTATCATTCTGACGACGCATTACATGGATGAAGCACAAATACTTTGCGATGAAATCGCAATCATGGATTTTGGAAAAATAATCATCCAGGGTAGCCCTGCCGAGCTGCTGCGGCAACGATATCAGAATGTGATTATCGAACTGCCGCTTGACGATGTCAGCGGTGACCTGCAAAGCATCGATCACCGCGTACTGGAATCGCAAGGCGTCATCGAGATTAGCACCAACGACGTTAACTCGAGCCTGCAGGCGTTGGCGAACCATGTGACCGGCCTGAACCGCCTCAAAATTCGTCAACCGAATCTGGAGGACCTTTTCCTCGATCTTACGGGCCATTCATTGCGCGCCTGAACTAACAAGACCACGTATGCTGAAACGAATTTTTGCCATATTTCGCGCCAGAAACCTTGAATTCATGCGTGACCGCAGCTCGTTGAGCTGGAACATTATTCTGCCGGTCATGTTGATGTTCGGCCTGTCATTTATCTTCGGCGGTGGAGACAGGACGCAATACACTGTCGGTGTTTTGCAATCGGGGGAGCATCTGGATGCGGACCTGCACCCGTTTCTCGACACGAGATATATTCGTTTTATCGTTATCAATGACGAGGAAGATGGTTTTAGAAAAATTTCCCGGCATCAGCTCGATCTCCTCGTGCAGTTCGATGCGCCACGTCGCTACTGGATAAACCCCGACTCGCCCAAGGGCTATTTCGTCGAATTCGCACTGTTACAGTCCGATGACGTGGCCACCTATGGATTGCAAAAATCCCAGATTACCGGCGATGCATTGCGTTACGTCGATTGGGTGTTGCCGGGCATCCTCGGCATGAACATGATGTTTAGTTGTCTGTTTGGCGTTGGTTACGTCGTCGTTCGTTATCGCAAGAACGGATTTCTCAAGCGTCTGCGAGCGACCCCGCTGCGTGCGATCGAATTTGTTATTGCGCAAGTCGCGTCGCGGCTCATGCTGATTATGCTCATCACCAGTTTCGTCTATGCAGGCACGAAATACTTTCTCGATACGCGTATGGACGGCTCGTATCTGGCTCTTTTTCTGATCGCGTTCGTTGGTGCCATCGCCTTGCTCTCGATGGGCCTTCTTGTCGCAGCGCGGATGACGAGCGAAGAGCTCGCAGGTGGATTGCTGAATCTCATAACGTGGCCGATGATGCTTTTGTCGGGTGTCTGGTTTTCGCTTGAAGGCGCAGACGCCTGGGTGCGCCAGGTCGCGAAGATATTTCCTCTGACCCACATCCTCGATTCAGCACGCGCGGTGATGCTCGACGGTGCTACGCTCCTCGACGTTGCACCTGCACTCATTTCATTATCGATAATGAGTCTGGTTTTCCTGGGCTTAGGGGCGGCCGTGTTTCGTTGGCGGCCGCACTGATATTTTGATATCCGATGACTGAGCACCTTGTTGATATCGGCGCAAATCTGACGCACGACAGTTTCGATGATGATCGCGAGCAGGTGATTGAGCGGGCCGCAGATGCCGGGGTCACACGCATCATCGTCACGGGATCCAGCGGTCGAAGCAGTCAGGACGCACTTGCGCTTTCGAAGACCAGACCCGGGCAACTGTTTTCGACCGCAGGTTTGCACCCACATCATGCGAGTGACTATTCACCGGCTCTCCAGGCAACGCTGGCCGGCCTGTCGCGAGAGGATGCCGTGGTTGCCGTTGGCGAGTGCGGCCTTGACTACTTCCGTAATTTTTCGCCACGGGATGCACAGCGGAACGCGTTTCAAGGCCAACTCGAGCTTGCGGTGGAGTGCGGCCTTCCCGTCTTCCTGCACCAGCGAGATGCTCACCAGGACTTCAGTGACATACTGAGGCCGATGATCGACAAGATTTCGGCAGGCGTAGCACATTGTTTTACGGGCGATCGCGACGCGCTGCACGACTGTTTGTCCATGGGACTTTATATAGGCGTAACCGGATGGATTTGCGACGAGCGTCGTGGGAAAACACTGCAGGAAATCGTTTCAGATATTCCTGTGAATCGCCTGATGATCGAGACTGATGCGCCTTATCTGCTGCCGCGAACACTGCACCCGAAACCAAAGACGCGCCGTAACGAACCCATGCACCTGACTGAAGTCCTAAGGGTTGTCGCCGAGGCAATGCAGGAATCGGAAATGACCGTCGCGCAGGCGACCACAGCCAATGCCGAGCGTTTCTTCGGGCTCTAGCGCTAATATTTCAGAATCGTGGTCGGAGCGCATGGGATCCGTTCCCATATCTATTGTCGTTTCCTTCTCGAACGCCGGCCGGATTGGGCAGTCTCCGCCCTCTCACGAATAATGTCCCAATGAGGTTTGAAAGCCTTGATTTTGATTTTGGCTATTGGCCTGTCCTTTTCAGCAAACTCCTCGAGCAGACTATCGAGCGTACAGACCAGACCGGGCACCCCTTTCGTGAATTCGGCTCCATCGAGGAACAAAACACGGCCGATCACCGGCACCTGCCGCACAATCTGACGCACGGCCGCGATGCGATCGTATAGCGCATGCTGTGGATTTGTGAAGGTATATCGATGGTTATCGCTGATAACCGTCCAATCCTGCATCTTGTCGCTGCCAAACAC
>JAZFPY010000038.1:0-7376 GCA_036444875.1 Woeseiaceae bacterium
CTTACGACCCAAGAGCGGTTATCGAGCTCATGGACCGGGCGGGCGTCACGCGGGCGCTGGTATCCAGCACGCCCGATGACGGCGCGCTCATGCTGTACAAGCAAGACCCTCGCCGGTTTGTGCCCATCCTGCGCCCATACCGAAGCGCGGCCGACATCCATGGCTGGCATCAGGATCCGGTTGTCTTAGCCTACGTCGAAAACAGGCTTCAGACCGGCATCTACCGTGGCATCGGTGAGTTCCATCTACTGGACGAAAGCCAGGTCGGAACTCCGCAGATCGCGCGACTCGTCGAGTTGGCGGTGGACAGCGACCTTGTGCTTCATGTCCATTGTGATGCGGGCCCGGTACACGCGTTGTTTGCTCTCAATCCGAAGCTGAAGATCCTGTGGGCTCACGCCGGCGTGTTCGCCTCCCCCGCTGAGATCGGCGCATTGCTCGACCGCTACGCCACACTCTGGACCGAGCTCTCTCTCAGGGCGCCTGACATTGATCCAGGCGCCGACCTTGAACCCGAATGGCGTGCGCTATTTCTGCGCCATCCCACACGATTCATGATCGGGACCGACACCTGGACCACCTCGCGCTGGGCAGAATACGTTCCCCTCGTCCAGCAACACCGCGCCTGGCTCGCGCAGCTCCCCGAGGCGGTCGCCCGAAACATCGCGCATCGCAACGCAGAGCGCGTTTTTGGCGGGCGTAAATAGTACCGTCTTCTTGGTTTTCCAATTTTTTCCTAAGGCCCGTAGCAAAATCCTCGTGGGTCTCTCCCATTCCATTTATGGGTAACAGTGCTACCTCCTTTCATCCTCCTTTTCTTCGGCCACACGAAAGCGCCGCGCTGGCATCTGTTGAATTTAGCCCCACTCGATTCGTCTTCCTCCGGAACGGTTGAGGCATCGGAACCTTGGGCATGCTCTTCATCAACGCCTGCACCAGCCGGGTAAGCATCGTGCCGTCTCGGTGAAATTATGTCGTCGCTAATTTAATGCGCGGCTGAGCACAGCCATCGCACTGCTCCTAGCCGAACTTTTCGTTTTCCCAGATCCGGCGTGCCACCGAACAAATCATTACAATCACCAAACCAATTGCCACGATATAACCTATCGCGGGTAGCAACGCCGCAGAATACTCCTCTCGCAGTCCCCATCGTGTCAGGGTCTCTATGAAACTCTCAGAAAACGGCATCCCGAGCTTTTCGTCGGCGTTCGCCAACAGCCAGACGGCGGCGGCAAACCCCCAGACCAGCAATCCCGTCCCGACAATGAACGTAAGCACAGAGATCAGTCGCGCGAGGCCCGGCAGCATGACGTTCGGGGGATCCTGGAACCTACCGCCTTCGAGCCAGAGCACAACACAATCCATCAGGCGGTCGGTCTTCCGCCTGACCTTCCAGTAAGACGTATGGGCGGTTGCCAAAGACCACTCGGCCGCCCAATCAATGTTCCTCAAAGCCAGGCCGCCGGTCCCGGCTGCCGGCTTGCAAACCGGGAACTTGTCGAGCCTCCCGGCCACAATGTCCTGGACGTCGGCGACGTTGATCCACGGTCGCGCAGGCCCGATCGCTTCACTGTTAACCGGTACGATGGCCGGCCACAGGCTAGCGAACTTGTCTAACGGACTGCCAAGGGTGAGAAAACCGCGCAATCCCTGAAAAAGTCGTTTCCTGTCGATCGCATCATGCCGGCCCCCGGCTTTTGGCTGGTCCAGCCACGGCGGGCGTTGGGGCATGGGATGCTTCGGCAGAGCTTTCGTCACCTTTTTCTTTAGTGATGACGGCAAGTCATTCCATTCCGCCTCTGTAAGGTAATTGGCCAGCGCCAAGTCGGTCTCCATCAATGCATTGAACGCGGCCACAGTGCCCAGGCTATGCGCAAAAACGTAGTACCCATCCATCCGACCTGCGGCTACCTCATTCGCGGTTTGTACCAGCACGCGGATCATGCGTCGGCGTATCGCTACGCGTGACTTCTCGCCGACGGTTTCGATACGCTCGTCCGATCGCGGAAACCAGTCCTGATACAGCTTGACATCACCGAGATAGTTGTAGATCAGATCGTGCATATTATTCAGAAACGCTATACGCAGCGAGACACGATTTAGCAGCCACCTGACGACATTCAATGTGACCAGCATGAACAAGAAAAAGAGCGATACCAGGAAGAGCGAGGCACGCACTCGTAACCGCTCCAGGACACTCAGGCCCTTTGGCGCGCACATGCCATGCTGTCGCGGTGCCCCCACCCTGCCCTGCAAGTACAGACGCACGCCGGACACCCCCAGCGCCCATCCGATGAGCTTGACCCAGCGGCCCCAGGTCTTCGGCATATCCAGATCGGCCCAATGCACTTCACGAAAGTTAACCTCTATCCAGCCCCCGCCCGGCTTGCGCCAACGCACGAGAGCCGGCGCGTCCCGCCAACTGCTGTTCAAGGCAAGCCTCGGTCCCTGATCGCCATAACGCAGCTGGATATGAGGCTGGCGCCGCCGGTTCTTTGCCAGCGCCTTGCAGAGATTGCTCGCTATTGCCTCCAAATATTCAAATCGTTTCTGTTCCCCGACGCCGTGGACCACGATAATGCCAATTCTTTCAACACGCTCGGCCCCTGTTTGTCTTCTGGTCGATTTCCTTTTCATGTCGTTACCGCCTCCAGACAATAGAAAGACCTTTCATTTCCATGCGAACAGACTGCTTCTCCTCTGGGCCTCGCTCTCCTTGTTGGAACGCATATCCGAAATTATGAACATATTTTCGTTGCCCTGCGCGCAAATTAACTGCACACACGTAGTGATGACAAGCTATTGAATGATCTGGGGTAAGGGAATATCGGCGAGCTGATGGCCAGATAAACGGAGTTCCGCACCAGCAGCAGGCGTGGGTGCGATACCGGACGCGCCCAGACCTTTCGGCAATCGAGCCTTGGAAGCCGTGCCGAACTCGATCGTCAACAAATACGTTACCGCCACCATTACCCTGTAACATGACGTGGTAAAGTGCATCGGGAAAATGGATGCGTGGCTTCCTGGCCATCCTCCTCCGACTCCCGACCGCGGTTGATTGTTACTTAATTTATGTTAACGACTAAATTCTGACTTATCGTTGATGCCCACCCTAGACCTATTCGCGTTGGAAAACAAGGATGGTATTTATTCTTATTGCGATTATTCTGCGAAACGGGGCCACATCTTGCACGTTGGTCTGCGACATCCAATTCCCATCCCTCACGAATCAGAAGAATACAAGTATGACCCGCATGGCCTTGTGCCAAGAAGAGTCGCGCGCTAGGTTCAGAAAAGCTCTGCGCTGTTTCAGGCGGCCGCGAGGTTGTATTTTATCGGGGTCGTATAGGCGGGGTCGTCGTGTAACGCCCAGTACCGGTCCTTTATCTGACGCGTGACCGGGCCCGGCGCGCCGCCCGCGGCGGCATGGCCGTCGATGCGCGCGACCGGCATGATGCCGCCGGCGGTTGAGGAGAGGAAAACCTCCTCGGCACTGCGAAGCTCCCCCGCCGTGATGCGCGCAAGCCGGGCCTCGATGTTGAGCTGTCCGGCAAGCTCGAGCGCCGTGCGCCGGGTGATGCCCTCCAGCACGCCACGGTCGGGCGAGAGGAGCTTGCCGTCGATGAGCGCGAAGATGTTCCAGCCGCGTCCCTCCGTCACATAGCCGTCACGGTCGAGCAGTACGGTGTAACGTGCGTCGCGGTCGTAAGCCTCGAACGAGGCGCGTACGAAGTCGAGGCGACCGAAGTTCTTGACGGTCGGGTCCACCGCCTCCGGTGCAATGCGTATGGTCTCGGCGATGACGATATCGTAGCCGTTCCCCGCGTCTTCATCGGCAACCACGGAGTAGAACGGCGCGGCCCAGGCGATGAGCCGGTTCTTGCACGTGCGTAGATCCTTCTGGCCGGTCGCCGGCGTACCGCGTGTGGCGATGAAGAAGACCATGGCCCTTTGTAAGCCGGCACGGGCGACGCAACCGTGCAGAATATCCGCGACCTGATCATTGTCGTACCCGAGCGAGTCGTAACGCCGCGCGCTGATCGAACGCCCCCAGCGCTCCATATGATCCCCAAGGCGAAAGAACTTACCGTTCCACACGTGCACGGCGTCGTAGCACATGTCGGACAATTGGAAGCCCATATCGGTCACAGGGATCTTGAGCTCCGCCAACGGCATGAACTCGCCGTCGATAAAACCGATTCCGCTGCTGCCATATCCACCGGGTTGAGCCATTTGATTCCTCCGATCGAATTAATATAGGCCGGGTTTAAGTGTTCATACGTGTTGACTTATCCATGATGCCCCAAGGGGGCCATTCCGTCGCGGCTTGGCCAGAAGGCCGCGAGCCGCGAGGATCAGGCTTTGCAAATAGGTATTCGTCCTCACAAGGTCTTCTACCGCCGCCGTCAGCATGCCGACATCTTATCCTATTTCGCAAGCCGCTCCAGTCGGGAGCGGCGACACCGAGGCTTGAATGAGATCATCGCAAGAGCCTGTAGTCAAAAAAGGCTGGGCTCATGCTGCCGTGTGGGCGAGCGGCGCCTTAGAAGAAAGAGCTATGGCGTCCCCAGCGGAATCAGGGCGTTGGGGACGACGTTTTTCATAGTTTCCCGATAACGCGACTGCTGCCTCATGTGGATACTGCTCCTCAAGGCTGCGGCTGGAGGAGAGAAATAACCGCCAGATAGTGGCTGCGGACCGCGAATTACGTCGATATTGCCTGCAATCCGCCCTTGAGCACATAGACATCGAAATCACTCTCGGCCAACAGGAAGGCGGCCACCTCGCTCTGCACACCTGTTTGACAACACAAGATGTACTTGCGTTTGTGGTCGAGTTTCTCCAACTTGCTACGCAACTCGGAAGCGGGAATGTTTATACTGTTGCGCAGCGCTCGCTTTCGATACTCATCCTTGCTGCGAACATCCAGCAACCCGATGCCGTTCTTCACCATCTGCTGAGCCTCCTTGCTCGTAACAAAGGTCACCAGAGGCTGCTTCAAAAGTTCGGCGAAGTCTTTCTTGGCAAGGCGCATCAACGAGCCGTCGATCATAGCGACAATACTGGTGTCGCGCGCCTCACCGGAAATCAGCGACTCCGCCCCGAACACGCTACCCGGATGCAGCTCACCCACAATCTGGATCTTGCTTCGGGCGTCTTTGCGCGAGATATTGAATCGGCCGCGTTTAACCACGTAGTAATAGTCTCCCGGGTCGCCCTGCTTGAAGACGATATGGCCGGCCTTAACAGACACGACTTGCATTCTCAGCATCAAGGGTGTGATCTTCGCTCGCGGCAGCTTGCTGAACACCTTGCTGCTCAGCATCTCTTCCAACCATTCAGTATTGCCTCCGAGCTTGCGCTTCTGCGCGCTATGCACGGTGGTTATCGTGGTGGTTAACTCGTTCAGCACGATGGCGCGATCGAGCTTGCGGTTATCTACGCGAATAATCTTTACTTTCGCCGTTGAGGTGACCGTAAACTGCCGAGGGAGCGAATTCGCCAGTGCGTAGGAGGCTTCCTCCGTCCCCCCGAGCACGACCCGTTTCATGGTCGTTGTGTGCGACGAAAGCTCTACACCGCCTTCCAGCAGATAAAACGCATAATCGTTCCTGTCACCTTCCTTGCAGAGGACCGTGCCGGAGGGAAGCTCTTCAATCTTAAGCCGTTTCGCGAGCCGCTTGAGGTTGCCCTCGCCCAGTTCATGCAGCGGCACCAGATTTTTGAGAATCTTCAGATCGACCATGGTATGTACCCTGATCTCGGGGGTATCGGGACTGTCCTTACAGCGGGATCTGTTCTTGTTGAGAGTATAGTCGAGGGATTTCCGGGGGAAACTGCGTCCATCTCCGGTACAAACAGGCTCATTCATGTCTTATCCCCCATTACGAGGGCCATTCTAAAGTAGAAGATTCAGGCGATTTTGCCTTGGCCAGATACTCCTCGGGCGTCAAATCGCCGAGGGAGTTATGTGGCCGTTCGGTGTTGTACTCCTCGAGCCAGTGATGCGTCAGCTCTCGTACTTCGTCGAGTGTCTCGAAGACGTAGGCATCGAGCAGTTCATAACGATAGGTGCCGTTGAGCCGTTCGATGTAGGCGTTTTGTGACGGTTTGCCTGGTTGGATGAAGATGAGCTCGACACCATGAGCCTGTGCCCATTCATCGAGCACCGCGGCGAGGAACTCGGGACCGTTGTCCACGCGAAGTCTCTCGGGCGATCCACGCCATGCAACTACCTGCTCCAGGACGCGAATCACTCGCTCCGACGGCAGCGATGTGTCCACTTCGATGGCGAGCATCTCGCGATTGAAGTCATCCATAAGATTAAACGTTCTAAAACGCCGACCCGAATACAGCGTATCGCTCATGAAGTCCGCCGACCAACATTGGTTGGGCCGGTCAGGTACTGTCAATGGCTGCTTTATTCGTGCGGGCACTCGCTTCTTTGCTCGGCGACGTATATTGAGCCCCAGCGAGCGGTACACGCGCCAAACCCTCTTGTGATTCCATTTGTGTCCAGCGCGACGCAGCGCCTTGTAGCACAGCCAGAAGCCCCACCGAGGCTTACGCTCCACAAGCGTGTGAAGTGCATCGATGACTGCCGAGTCATCACGCGCCTTCCTCGGCCTGTACCACCCAGTTCGCGACAGGCGGACTTCTTGGCACGCCGCTCGCATACTCATTCCGTGCTCAGCAATCATGTATTCGGCCAGCTCCTTCCGTTGAGCCGGCTTTACAGCTTTTTTTCGACTGCATCTCGCAGTGACTCGTGCCGAAGGCTCAGGTCCGCGAACATTCGCTTCAAGCGGTTATTCTCTTCCTCGAGCTCCTTCATCCGCTTAAGCTGGTTCACGTCCAGCCCACCGTATTTGGCCTTCCATTTGTAAAAGCTCGCCGAACTAATGCCGTGGTTTCGCCAAACTTCCTTGACCGGCACTCCTGAATCAGCCTCTTTGAGAATTGCGATGATCTGGGATTCTGTGAATCGGGACTTCCGCATGAGTCACCTCCTGGGCCATAGTTTGCCAGAAAGTTCTACTCAATCGTGGCTCTCAATTTGGGGAATAAGACACTCGGATCACAAACCAAAGCGTTGATGCTTGGAACGCACCGCTCTCGGAGACGATCCAACTAGTTTGCTGGACCCGCGCGTGGTGTAGGCGGTTGCTCGTCGAGGGCCAGCTTCCGCACTGGAGTCGCGAAGCGTCTCGCGTCGCGTATTCTGCTCAGACATCAAACACAGTTGTTCAACCGTTGTTCACGCCGCTCCCCGCTCTGAGCCAAAAGCAAAAAGGCCCACCACTGCGGACCTTTATTGTGGAGCTGAGGGGTCTCGACCCCTGACCTCTAGAGTGCGATAGTGCGATTCTAGACAG
>JAZFPY010000039.1:0-4410 GCA_036444875.1 Woeseiaceae bacterium
TTGTCGTTAAAACGGCGATCGCCCAGCGAGGAGGCAAAAACCGGGCTCTGCACCAGCCGCCATTCCCAGGCTTCATCGAGCAAAGCCTGAAAATCGTCCGCCGGGCCGGCATTGGCGGTCAGATTTGTCAGGCACAATAAGGAAATGGCCAGGATGCGGGCATTCGGCATTGGAATTCTCCGGGGAATAGGCAGCCCGCATTGTTGCGATCTTACGGGCTGCTGGCAACCGCAACATGACTTGGCTATGATTGCGCCCACTAATCCAGTGGGTATTCAGAAGAGACCCCATTTTTGATGGGGCGCCGAAGGCGCAACTCGCTCGGAAACGCTCAGGCACACGGACTGAACATCCTGATTAGCTCTGGAGAGAGGCCGGAAACGGCCCACCGAAGGGGTATGCGGCCGCAAGGTGCGCGATCTCTCAGGTTACCGGACAGAGGGGCGGCAGATTGAATTTCACAGAGATTCGGTCTGCCGCCTTTTTTGTTGGCCGGGGCCAGGAATTTTCGCCGGATGCACAGTAAGCCGGCGAGGGAGTACATGATGGGATTGCAGACGCCGCTCTTCGCGAAGCATGTCGAGGCTGGCGCTCGCATCGTCGATTTCGGTGGCTGGGACATGCCGCTGCACTATGGTTCCCAGATCGAGGAACACCTCGCCGTAAGACAGCATGCGGGTGCGTTCGATGTGTCGCACATGACCGTGGTCGATTTGCAGGGTGAGAAAACGACTGAGTTTTTGCGTTACCTGCTTGCCAATGACGTCGCAAAACTCATTGACAAGGGCAAAGCCCTCTATACCTGCATGCTGAATCCCGACGGCGGCGTTATCGATGACCTCATCGTTTATTTTCTCGAGCCGGGCCGGTTTCGACTGGTCGTCAATGCTGCGACGCGGGCAAAGGATATCGCCTGGATCATGGAGCAGGCTGCCGCGTACTCGGTCGATGTTACCGAACGTGCGGAGCTTGCGATGATTGCGGTGCAGGGCCCGCAAGCGCGAGAGCTTGCGGCGCAGGTCCTGGACGAAGAGTGGCGTGATGCAGCCCTTGCGCTGAAACCGTTCCATGGACTCGAAGCAGGTGAGCTGTTCATCGCTCGCACAGGCTATACGGGCGAGGACGGTTGGGAGATTGTCTTGCCGGCGGACGCCGCTGAAAGTTTCTGGCAGCAGTTGCTCGACCTTGGTGTAGCACCGTGCGGGCTCGGCGCACGCGATACGCTCCGACTCGAAGCTGGCATGAATCTCTACGGGACAGACATGGACGAGAGCAGTTCACCGCTGGAGTCGGGACTCGGCTGGACGATTGCCTGGGATCCTGCGGATCGCAACTTCATCGGCAGAGAAGCCATGAGCGAGGTTCGCGAGAAGTCGGCAAGAATGAAATTCGCGGGCCTTTTGCTCGAGGATCGCGGTGTGCTGCGGAATCACCAGCGGGTTGTCGTTGAGGGGGTTGGCGACGGCGAGATAACGAGCGGTGGATTTTCACCGACCTTGCAACGTTCTATTGCGCTGGCGCGCTTGCCTACCGGTAATTACGAACAGGCACAGGTCGAGGTGCGGGGTAAGATGCTTGCTGTGCGAATCGTGCGGCCGCCCTTCGTGCGCAACGGAAAGATCTGTATTGATCTGTAAACAAACTATTCGGGACTTGATGGGCCGCAGCGGGCCTTATTGGGAAACAAACAAAGTGTCTGCGACAGGAGACTAGAATAATGAGCGAATTACCAGGCGATCTGCGCTACACGAGCGACCATGAATGGCTGCGTCAGGAAGAGGATGGCAGTGTCACAGTGGGTATTACGGACCACGCGCAATCGGCGCTCGGCGACCTGGTGTATGTCGAGTTGCCCGAAGCCGGCCAGGAGCTTGAGGCCGGCGGTGAGATGGCGGTCGTGGAATCGGTCAAAGCGGCATCAGATGTTTATGCACCGATCTCGGGTTCGGTGCTCGATGTCAATGCCGATCTTGCTGACGACCCGGAGAAGATCAATGCCGATCCCTACGGAGATGGCTGGATCGTTCGATTGCAACCGTCGGGCAGCATTGATTCGACTGACACGATGGACCCGCATGCATACCAGGCACTGCTCGATGAACTCGAAGCCTGATTGATCTTTTTATTGCCAGCAGAAGCCGAAAATGCCTTTCATACCGCACACGGAACAAGACATAAAAGACATGCTTGCCACGATAGGCGTGCCGGGCATTGACAGCTTGTTTGACGAAATTCCGGCCGAACTTCTAATTGAGGACCTCGACGGAATACCCGAAGCGCTGACCGAAATGGAAATTTCTCGCCTGATGCATGCTCGTGCGGCACGGGATGGAGCACCGCTTTCATTTATCGGTGCCGGCGCCTATGAGCATCATATTCCGGCCGCGGTCTGGGACATCGCCACACGCGGCGAGTTCTACAGCGCCTATACGCCATATCAGGCCGAGGCAAGCCAGGGCACGTTGCAGACGATATACGAATACCAGACGATGATTACGGGCCTGACCGGTCTCGATGCGAGCAACGCATCGTTATATGACGGCGCATCGGCGCTTGCCGAGGCTGCACTGATGGCCGTCAGGGCGAATCGGACGGCGAAATCAAGACGCGTATTGCTCACTTCTGGCGTCAACCCGGTGTATCGGAAGGTGGCTGTAACGATTGCCGGCAGCCAGAGACTGACCTTCGATCGGCTGTCACTGGACACAAAATACGGGACGGCAAATCTCGATGCATTGAATAATCAGGAAGCGCCGGTCGCCGTCGTCATTCAGCAGCCGTCATTCTTCGGCACGCTCGAGCAAATCGATCAACTGACGGACTGGGCGCACGCACAGGGCGCGTTGGTCATAGCGATCGTAAATCCGACTTCGCTCGCACTTCTCAAAGCGCCGAGCGACTGGGGTACGGAAGGCGCAGACATCGCCTGCGGCGAAGGGCAGCCGCTAGGGGTGCCGTTGTCGTCGGGCGGGCCTTATTTTGGCTTCATGGCCTGCAAGCAAAAGCTCGTGCGGCAAATGCCGGGCCGCATCGTTGGACGTACCACGGATCTGGACGGCAAGCCGGGTTTCACGCTCACATTGCAGGCCCGGGAGCAACACATTCGCCGTTCGAAGGCGACATCAAATATCTGTACGAATCAAGGACTTATGGTAACTGCGGCGACGATTTACATGTCGCTGCTGGGCCATCAGGGCCTTGCGAGGGTTGCGCTGGCATCACACCGGCAAACAGCGGCGCTGCTACATCTGCTCACGCAAATTGACGGTGTGGAGCCGCTATTCGACGGCCCGCATTTTCATGACGCAGGAATCCGGCTGGATCGCCCGGTCGAGCCGGTCCTGCAGGCGCTGGCTGTGAGGGATATCCTCGGTGGCTATGACCTGTCGCGGGAATTGCCCGAGCTTGGCAATGCGCTGCTCGTCTGCGCAACGGAAACAAAAACACAGGCAGACCTCGAGGCTTACGCCAGTGCTCTACAGGAAATAATGAGTGCGGGCAAGTTCCGCAGCGCCTGAACGAACGACGAATCTGATATTGGGAACCTGATCGATGCCGACAATCACCTACCAGGATGGGACATACCGAACCCACGGAGAGCTGCCAACTGTCGGCAGCAAGGCCCCTGATTTTTCCCTGGTCAATACGGATCTCAAAGACGTCACACTCGCGAACTGGCTCGGCATGCGCAAGATATTCAATATTTTCCCGAGTATCGACACACCGGTCTGTGCAAGGTCAGTTATCGCCTTCGACAAATATTCCAAAGACTACGATGACGTTGCGGAGCTGATGATTTCCTATGACCTGCCGTTCGCGCATTCGAGATTTCGCGACCAGCAGTCTCTGCAGCGAGTTGTCGGGCTGTCCGCCATTCGCCACATGGGCTTTGGCGAAAACTATGGCGTGCAAATCATCGAGGGTCCGCTTGCCGGCATGTTCTCGAGGGCCGTCGTCGTACTCGATGAAAACAACACGGTTGTGCATCGGGAACAAATCGAAGACCTTTCGAGCGAACCCGATTACGCGGCGGCGTACCTGGCGCTCGGTATCAAGATAGAAGAGTGAACGCACATGAGATCAATCGAGCAGGCAGGAAGGATATGAGATGAGCGAAGCACTGATCTTCGAAAAATCGCGACCGGGCCGCAGGGCGTTTGCCCAGGCTCCTGCGCAAGCCGCCGAAGCCGGCATACCGGCGGCATTTCTCAGAGACGAGCCCGCGCCATTACCCGAGGTTTCCGAACTGCAGGTCGTCCGGCATTTCACGCGTTTGTCGCAAAAGAATTTTTCGATAGATACGCAATTCTACCCGCTCGGTTCGTGCACGATGAAATACAACCCGAGGGCCTGTAATGCCCTGGCTTTGCTGCCAGGCTTCACGCATCGGCATCCGCTCGGGCCCGCCAG
>JAZFPY010000040.1:0-3804 GCA_036444875.1 Woeseiaceae bacterium
GCCGCCTCCTTTTTTAGCAGCGGGAGACGCATCGGGATATTGTGGAACCTACCTAGACGGAGCAGAGATTGATGGTATGACTGGCATTGTCTTTGCTTTTCGACAAGAATCGACGAGGCGATGAAGCCCTTTCTCTCCAAAACGAAACTGATGTCCGCCAGGCAATGCCTGAAGCGATTGCACCTGGAGATTCACCGGCCCGAGTTGCAAGTGATTTCCTCTGCGACCGAGGCTGCGTTCAAGACCGGGCACACGGTAGGTGCGGTCGCACAGCAAATATATGGCACTGACGACGCGTTATTTATTCCCTATGAAGGCGGCTTAAGTCACGCGTTGAAGAAAACCGCCCGGCTCGTTAAAGCGGGGCCGAAATTTCCGATCTTCGAAGCCACGTTTCAGTATGACGGTGTGCTTGTGCGCGTTGATGCGCTGATACCGGATGGGGACGGCTGGCAAATTGTTGAAGTAAAAGCCTCAACGTCGGTTAAGGAAGTGCACTCTTTCGACTGTGCGGTGCAGAGTTGGGTCTTTCAGAGTATGGGGCACAAATTGAACGGCATAGCACTCGCGTATGTCGACAACAGCTTTATTTACCGGGGCGACAACAACTACCAGGGGCTGCTGGTCAAAGAAAACATGGCGGACGAGGTGGAGCAAATGCTGCCCATCGTGCCGGAATGGGTACAGGAAGCTCGGGACACTGCGGCCGGACAAGAGCCGGCCATTCCCGTTGGTCAGTATTGTTTCGATCCCTATGACTGTCCTTTCATATCCCACTGCTGGCCCTCGGATAGCGACTACCCGGTGCGGGGCCTGGCAGGGAATAAGGCAAAACTCGCCGAATTCGTTGCAGAAGGATATCGGGACATACGCGACGTGCCGGCGGGCCGCCTGACGGAGAAACAGCAGTGGATCCAGAAGGTCACGGCGTCCGGCAAGCCGGAACTGCTGCCGGGCGCGCGCAGCTCTATGGCTGAACTGACCTATCCGCGTTATTACCTCGATTTTGAAACCATCATGCCACCTGTACCCATCTGGGCGAACACCAGGCCATACGAAACATTGCCGTTCCAGTGGTCCTGCCATTACGAGTTGGCACCCGGAAAAATGGATCATGCCGAGTTTCTTGACCTTAGCGGGGACCCACCCATGCGGAGGCTGGCGGAGTCCCTCGTCCGTGCGCTGGGCGGGGAAGGGCCCATCCTGATGTATACGCCGTACGAGAAACGCGTCATCAATGGCCTGATCGAGCGCTTTCCGGATCTGCAGCGGCCGCTGGCCGCGATAATCGAGCGGCTCGTCGATCTGGCTCCGGTCGCACGGCAGTTCTACTACCATCCGGACATGCACGGTTCGTGGTCATTAAAACACGTGCTACCCACGATCGCTGCCGATATGCAGTACCAAGAATTAACGGGAATTCAAGAAGGTACAGCAGCTTCTGAAGGTTATTTAGAGGCTATTGATGCGGACACCACAGGCGAACGAAAAGCCGAACTCAAAAAGCAACTGCTGCGTTACTGCAAGTTCGACACGGAGGCCCTCGTGAGGTTGGTACAGTTCCTGGGAAAGTAGTCAGGCTTGCGCCGGATTAACCGCAGCGGCCTCGACGAGGCCCGGCAGCGTCGCGATCAAATGACCGGTGGTTCTCCGAGGGGCTTAACGAGCCGCAACGCCTGAATTTCCTGGCGCCTGCTCCTCAAGAAGATCACGCCATAAAGATAACCGGCAGCGCCGCCGGTTACGTGTGCCATGACATCGACCACGCCGGTATCCACGTTCGCAAACAAGTGATAGATATCCCGGCCGATGAACCAGACGGCCAGCGCCCAGGCAGGTACGGCAATCGATCCAAAGATGATAATGAACCAGTAATAACAGCGAATGCGGCCCGCCGGTAACAGAAAGGCGTACAAACCCATCATCCCCATCACCACCCCGGAGAGTCCCAGGGTCGAGTAATGCGCCCCGAGCAAGCCGGCCGCCATCGATGAGAACGCGCCGCCAAAAACAGATATTGCAATAATTACGGCAATGAAGGAAAAACTGCCGATCAGTACTTCGATCGTCGTCGCGAACGCGAAGAAGAAAATCAGATTGAAGATAATGTGCGACCAGCTGCCATGTGTAAAACTCGACGTGACCATCGCAAGCGGGTTCCAGGAACCCGTGTAATAGGCGAATTTATTGTCGGGGTAGGTGGGTACGTTGATCTGGTACAGCCGGTATTGTTCATGCAGTTTATCGAGTACGTAAGCGCGAGAGTCCTCCGCGTTCAGCCCTGCAAGCGGCTTCATTTCATTCGTCATCTGCAGCATGGTCTCGGCCGGATCCGGCGCTGTATCGATATCGAGCAGTACGTCGAAGCACGGCGCAACAGACTCCGGGCCTGCAATCCTGGCCAGGAGCATTTCCGTAAGGCGCCCCCTGGGTTCCCCGCAAAACGAGCTAAAGGCTGTCCTGTATTCCTCCCAGGTGTTGAGCTGCTGCATAAATACGGCAAGGCAAAGAACACAGGTGAGGACGGTCAGAATCGGGAACCTGGGCAGGGGAAAGTCTGGCTTAACCGGAATAAACAATAGTCGTCAGCTATATTGAGGGTGAGGATTGCAGCAAGAATACACGGGTCGTTGTAAAGCGCCATGGACAAGCGCATGGTTTGCTCCGATGATGTCCGGTGGCAGGCAAGGAAGTAACATGAATTCATGCCAGAGAATTTGCCAGGTCGGCGCCGGCGCATTGCTGGCTTTGCTGCTGGCCCTCTCATGGACCAGCCATGCGGATGAATCCAGCTTCGCAGCCGAGAGGTCCGACATGGTTGCCGTGGTCGAGCTGTATGCACGCCTGGCCGGCGACACGAGGGGCGAGGGTGTTGCCGAAAGGGTTCTGGGGTCTCTTGGTAGCGTCGCACGGCACGAGTTCGTTCCCGACCAGCAAAAACGTTTTGCCTATGAGAATCGGCCCCTGCCGATCGGGCACGGCCAGACCATATCGCAACCCTACATCGTAGCGTTGATGACAAACCTGGTTGAGCCGGACACGGACGACATCGTGCTGGAGATTGGCACCGGATCCGGATACCAGGCGGCCATTTTGTCGGGTCTCGTCAAGCACATTTACAGCATTGAGATCGTTCCGCCGCTGGCGCACCAGGCCAAAGCGCGTCTCGAACGTCTCGGTTACGACAATGTTACGACGCGTCTTGGTGACGGTTACTATGGCTGGGAAGAGCATGCGCCGTTCGATTCCATCGTCGTGACGGCAGCCGGCAGTCACGTACCACCGCCGCTGATCAAGCAACTGCGCCCAGGCGGGCGCATGGTCATCCCGGTCGGCGGCCGGTTCATGACGCAGCAACTGTTGTTGATCGAAAAGACCGAACAAGGTGAGATCAGGTCCTGGCAAATCGCGGCGGTCAGGTTTGTACCGCTGACGGGCGAGCATTAAGCGAGGATTCGTGACGCAGTTGCGCTTTGTGCTTCCCGCGACCTTCCTTATCTCATCGGCCGCGATCGGCTACGAAATCCTGCTGATGCGCCTGCTGTCGATCGTGCAGTGGCATCACTTCGCCTACATGATCATCAGTCTGGCGCTGTTGGGCTACGGTGCGAGTGGTACTTTTATCGCGATTGGCAGACGTCTTCTCGAGCCACGATTCGCGTTGGCATTTGCCACCAGCGCGCTTTTATTGGGCGTCACGATGGTTGCGTGTTTCGCAATCGGGCAACGCGTGCCATTTAATGCACTGGAAGTTGTCTGGAATCCGCGGCAGCTGATCTACCTTGCTGGCATTTATCTGGTGTT
>JAZFPY010000041.1:0-2328 GCA_036444875.1 Woeseiaceae bacterium
TACGAAATATCTTTGTCTATACACACGACTCGATCGGCCTTGGCGAGGATGGACCGACGCACCAACCGGTCGAACACGTCGCCAGCCTGAGGATAATGCCCAATATGCGGGTCTGGCGGCCCTGCGACTCGGTAGAGACCGCGGTTGCATGGAAAGATGCCATCGAGAGAATGGATGGTCCGACGAGCCTCGTGTTGACAAGGCAGGGACTGCCGCACCAGTCCCGCACTGCAGAGCAGATCGAGCGGATCGGGCGTGGTGGCTATGTACTGAAAGATACGGACAGCACGCCCGACGTGATTCTGATCGCCACAGGCTCCGAGGTGGCGCTTGCGATGTCTGCGGCCGATGCGCTGTCGGATGATGACGTTACCGTCCGCGTCGTGTCGATGCCTTGTACCGACATTTTTGATTCGCAGCCAGTTGATTACCGGCAGCAGGTTCTGCTACCTGAAATTACCGCCAGGGTTGTAGTGGAAGCCGGTGTCACCGAGACCTGGTGGCGATACGCCGGAGATCACGGCCAGGTTATCGGCATTAACCGTTTTGGCGAATCTGCGCCGGCGCCCGAACTATTCGAGCACTTCGGTTTTTCGACTGATAATGTCGTTCGTGTCGTAAAAGAAGTCATCGCGAACAAATAAACACTGAATTTATTGGGAGATATAAATGACCATCAAGATCGGCATAAACGGATATGGCCGAATCGGCCGCAACATATTGCGTGCGCTTTATGAGGGAGACAGGCGATCGGAGCTGGAGATTGTTGCTGTTAACGATCTGGCGGATGCCAATACCAACGCGCATCTGACGCGGCGCGACACGACACACGGCCGGTTCCCGGGCACAGTCGAAGTCGAAGGCGATGGCATGATCGTCAACGGTGACCGCATCAAAGTGCTGGCGGAACGGGATCCCGCAAAATTGCCGTGGGGCGACCTCGGCGTGGATGTCGTTTTCGAGTCGACGGGCTTTTTTTCATCGAAAGAAAAATCGATGGCACATATCGAGGGTGGCGCAAAGAAAGTCATCATATCGGCGCCGGCAGGCACCGGAGTCGATGCGACGATTGTTTATGGCGTCAATCACGACATTTTGAAAGCCAGCGATACCGTGATCTCGAATGCGTCCTGTACCACGAACTGCCTCGCTCCCCTCGTGAAGCCGCTGCACGAGAAGATTGGCGTGAAGCATGGCCTGATGATCACTATTCATGCGTACACGAACGACCAGGTGCTGACCGATGTATTCCACAAGGACCTGCGACGCGCGCGTGCCGCAGCGATGTCACAGATACCGACGAAGACCGGCGCCGCTTCGGCGGTCGGTCTCGTGCTGCCGGAACTGGCGGGCCGCCTCGACGGTTACGCGATGCGGGTACCGACGCTCAACGTGTCGATAGTCGATCTGAGTTTCGTTGCCGAGCGGGAAACAAGCGTCGAGGAAATCAACAGCGTCATGAAAGAGGCGGCCGAAGGCGAGCTCAAAGGTGTGCTGGCTTACAACGATGAGCCGCTTGTCTCAATCGATTTCAACCACGATCCTGCGTCGTCTACCTTTGATGCCGGCCTGACAAAAGTGATGGAAGGTACTCTTGTCAAAGTCTGCGCCTGGTATGACAACGAGTGGGGCTTCTCCAACCGCATGCTCGACACGGCGGTGGCCCTCGTAAACGCCAAGTAACACGGCCCGAATACGATAAACGGCGCTATCGGGCTCAACAGCTGGCCTGAGGAGTTTCTCCATGTCCGCCATCAAAATGGATGAGGTCGATCTTTCGGGGCAGCGGCTGTTGATTCGCGAGGATCTGAACGTACCGATCGCGAACGGCAAAATTACCAGCGATGTACGCATTCGGGCAGCGCTGCCGACAATCAAAAAGGCGCTGGAGACAAATGCGGCCGTCATGCTCATGTCGCATCTGGGCCGCCCCATGGAGGGTGAACCCGACCCTGCGTGTTCACTGCAGCCCGTCGCAACTCATCTCGCTCAACTATTGGGGATTGAGGTGCCGTTGCAGAAAAACTGGATCGATGGCGTCGACGTCCAACCGGGCCAGGTCGTGCTTCTCGAAAACGTCAGGTTTCTCGCGGGAGAAAAAGCCTGTGACGAGGACCTGTCGAGGCGGATGGCCAGTCTTTGCGACGTATTCGTGATGGATGCATTTGGCACCGCTCACCGGGCGCAGGCCAGCACTGTTGGCGTCGCCCGGTTCGCAGCTGTTGCCTGTGCCGGGCCGCTGCTGGTGGCAGAACTGGATGCCTTGAAGAAGGCACTGGATAAACCTGCCAGGCCGATGGTCGCCATCGTCGGCGGCTCGAAAGTATC
>JAZFPY010000042.1:0-4296 GCA_036444875.1 Woeseiaceae bacterium
AGCAGTTTTGACAGTACGGTTTCAAAGTCGGTCGAAGGAATAGACCGCCAAAAAAGAATGCTTCGATCTTTGCGCTCTGCATAAAGCGCGTCAAGGGAGTAGAAAATGGTCAGTATCCACATCGCAAACACGAACGTGCTGGACAAACTGATCATCAGCACGGTGATCGCGGCCGATCTTCCATTTTCCCCCAGATTCGTGGCACCAAGGATTCCGATGTCCACCGCGTGATCAAAACCGGACACGGCAACCTGACCGGTTACTGCTCCCAGGGACACCAGAAGGGCAATGACGAGTGGCATGACGTAAATTGCCCTGTGCTCCCAGAGCTCACGCCTGATCAATGCAATCTGAGCCTTAATCATGCCGCCGCTCCTTTGATCTTGGCTACAAAGAGATCGGCAACGCCCGGAGTACGAACTTCGCCCATACCCTGCAATCGATCACGGCTGACCCCTTCGAACATCAGGACTTTCTGGCCAAATACCTCCCGTTCATAAATCGGATTGAGCTGCCGCGCCTCCTCGGCGTTTTCCCCAGACGCCAGGAGTTCTGCATAGCGCTCAGGCAAGTCTTCCATGCTCGCATCCAGGATAATTTTTCCATCGTTAATAAACATGATATCGGTTAGCAGATTCTCGATCTCCTCCACCTGGTGTGTGGTTATGAGAATTGTCCGTTCGCCGTCGAAGTAATCGTTCAGCAGGTTGCCATAAAATTCCTTTCTGAAAATGATATCGAGCCCGAGCGTCGGTTCGTCCAGTACGAGAAGTTTCGCATCGATGGCAGTAATGATAGAAAGGTGAAACTGTGTGACCATCCCTTTGGACAGTTCGCGCACCTTGGCATCAGGTCGAACCTTCGTGCGGCTCAGCAACTCTTCGGCGCGGCTTCGTGAAAAGCGTGGATGCACTGCTTCGATGAAATCCAGGAGTTGTGTTACTCGAATCCATCTTGGCAGAACGGCAACGTCCGCAATAAAGCAGATGTTTTGCATCAACTCTTTTCGCTGCCGGAACGGGTCCAGGCCAAGCACCGACAGACTGCCCTGGCAATCGGTCAGACCAAGCACAGCCTTGAGCAAGGTAGTCTTGCCGGCGCCGTTCGGACCGATCAGGCCGGTGATCTTGCCCTTTTCTATTTCGAAGCTGACGTCGTCGACCGCCCTGACGCTGCCATAAAACTTGGAAACGTTGCGGGCACTGACCAGGCTAGTCATTCTTTTTCTCCCTGATCCCCGGGTTCCGGCACGGCTTTCAACAACGTATCGGTGTCCAGCCCAAGACGACGGATGGTCGCAACGACCTCCGGCCATGCCTTATTCAGAAATCTTTTTCGCTCGTCTTTTATCAGCTGCTGCCTGGCCCCGTCGGTCACAAACATTCCACGACCACGCCTTTTCTCAACCAGGCCCTCATCCACGAGTTCCTGATAGCCTTTAAGGACCGTCAAAGGATTGAGCCGGTATTCGGCGGCGACATTGCGAACCGACGGCAGGGCATCTCCATCAGTCAACACGCCCTCCAGAATCATATCGACGACCCGATCACGGAGCTGCCGGTAGATCGGGAGGTCTTCACTCCACTTAGGGTCCATTGAAGTCCCGTGTGCTGTTTGTGGTTTGCCCTGGCGTGGGAAAGGCGCCGGCATCAATCATACTGCACCGGCGAGTTTTCGGAATCAGGAATGTCTGAAGCAGGAGATGCAGATTCGTTACTGTTCAGATCTGCGTCTATCGTCAGGATCAGGACTGTCTCAATAGCGGCTGAGAGCAAGTCGAGTTTTGCGAGCCGCTCCCGGTGTATTTTGGCGCGCAAACCTGTGTCCAGCTGCAAAGTATTCGTAGCGGGCGCCTGCTCTCGCAAATTCGGCTCCGACAGACCGGCAATCAAGGCGATCGTCAGCATAATCAGCACCAACAAGCCAACGCTCGCCTGGTCATAGACTTGAGTTTTCATGTTACTGGTCTCCCGCGCGCTCATTGCCGATCCCGGCCTAAGTGACATAGTGTTATAGTCAACTATAACACCAAAGAAATACATTGCAAGCCCTTCAGCCAAGAAAACAGGCCGATCACTGTCATACACGCGTCCATACAGTGAGGGAATTACCGTTGTATCAAGGCAAAACAGTGCCTTATCTCACGCGACCCGCAATGGGCAGAATCGGCCCGCCGACCGCTGGAGCGCAAACAGGCACGTGCAGGAAAGGGACGGCGTGACGGCGAACGCCGTTCGATCCGGCCACCAAGCCGTGCAGGCGGAAAAACCGCAGGCAGAGAAAATGGCAGCGTTCAAAAAGTCCGCCATGGCATTCGGCTGCGGCGGCAAGATCGTGTACAGAAGAACAGCTGGCCGACATGACGAAGCAAGAGCCGAACCGGTTATCTTCAACGCAGCTCATCCCGAATTTGATCCGCCCGCTGCATCATCGGAAGTCTTTCTCATCACGATAGGCCGATAGAAGCCGGCAATGCTAGAATCGCTCGCCGCGGCGTATGCCTTTCCATGCGTAGTTATCCTTAATGACAAAGCTTGTCGTAAACGTCACTCTTGATACAGGCACATGCATAGCTTCTCGAATAGGACAAGAAAATGAAGAATCCCGTACGCATCACAATCACCGGCGCTGCCGGCCAGATTGGCTATCAACTTGCGTTTCGTATCGCCTCCGGACAGATGCTGGGTGCTGATCAGCCGGTCATCCTGCAACTCCTCGAAATAACGCCGGCGCTACCGGCACTTGAAGGCGTGATGATGGAGCTGGACGACTGTGCATTCGATACGCTGGCAGGGGTGGTCGGTACGGACGATGCCAACGTCGCTTTCAAGGACAGCGACTACGCGCTTCTGGTAGGCGCGCGGCCGCGGGGTCCCGGGATGGAGCGTAAGGACCTGCTTCAGGCGAACGCGCAGATTTTCTCGGTTCAGGGAAAAGCCATGAACGAACACGCCAGCCGCGACATCAGGGTGCTGGTTGTGGGCAACCCGGCCAACACGAATGCACTCATCACGAGCTCAAATGCGCCGGATATCGAGCCGAAGAATATTACGGCGATGACCCGGCTGGATCACAACCGCGCCTCGGCCCAACTCGCGGCGAAGACGGGCAAGCACGTTTCAGAAGTGAAGCAGATGGCGATCTGGGGAAACCATTCGGCCACCCAATATCCCGATATGCATCACGCCACCGTCGCCGGGCAGGCAGCGCTGGGCCTGGTCGACGAAAGCTGGTTGATCGATGAGTTTATCCCCTCCGTACAGCAGCGCGGGGCGGCCATTATCAAGGCCAGGGGCGCATCTTCAGCGGCGTCCGCCGCGTCCGCGGCGATAAATCACATGCATGACTGGGTGCACAGTACGCCGGCGGACGATTGGGTCAGCATGGGCATACCCGCTGACGGCAGCTATGGCATCAAGGAAGGAGTGATCTATTCTTATCCCGTCCGCTGCAGCAACGGCAATTACGAGATCGTGCAGGGGCTCGGAATCAGCGACTTCAGCAGAGAGCGAATGGACGCTACAGAAGCTGAGCTGAGGGAGGAACGCGCTGCAATCGAAGACCTGCTTTAGCCTCGTTGGACCACCAGTGCTTCAGCACTGCGAAGTGCCGCCCTGCGCAAGATCGGTTAGGGATTTCGGAGCCCGGTAAAACAGTCGGGCCTGCGAACCGGTCTATGGCGCCCCGGGAGCCCCGATGATAGGGTTCATTTATTGAGGAAGAAGTCTTGTCCGGTTTTATTATCAGTCTTTTCTGGTTTCTCCTGTTTGTCGGCGGCGGCATTGCCCTTGCCTACAATCGAATAGACCTGCGCACATCCACTGTCGCCACCGGCATCGCATTGCTGGTCTACACAATATTCGGCTCAGGCGGCTTCTTCTGGCTTTTGCTGCTCTGGCTCCTGTTCGCCGTCATGGTGCTGCCGAATCTGACCGAGTTCCGCCGCGAGAAAATCACCACGCCGCTCCTCGAGATTTACCGCACGATGTTGCCGTCCATGTCGAACACGGAACGAGAGGCGCTCGAGGCAGGCAACGTGTGGTGGGACGGCGAGCTGTTTTCGGGCGCACCGAATTGGGACCGCCTGATGTCGTTTCCGGCGCCACAACTATCTGAAGAAGAACAAGCTTTTTTGGACGGTCCCTGCGAGGAACTGTGCGCAATGCTCGACGACTGGGAGATCAGCCACGAGCTTGGAGATATGCCGCAGCAGGCCTGGCAGTTCATCAAGAAACACAAATTCTTCGCGATGATCATTCCGAAGCAATACGGCGGCCTGGGGTTTTCGTCGCATGC
>JAZFPY010000043.1:0-9417 GCA_036444875.1 Woeseiaceae bacterium
ACCCACCGTAACCGTAAAGCAGCGTTGGATTCATCCCGTTAAGCACTATGTCTTTGCGGTGCGTGATAAACATCGGCACCAGCGTGCCATCCTTACTGTTGTAGAAGACCTGCGTGGTCTCATACGCATCCGTGTCGGCAGCGATTTCGGCGACCTTGTAAATCTCGCTCGTATCGTCCTTGAGCGAATACCGAAAAATGCGTGGCGGTGATACATAGGACGAAAAAGAGAAGAATGTTTCGTCATCTTCCCGCTCGCCGGAGAAACCGGACACCGTGCCAAGCCCCGGTAGGTTCACTTCCCCAAGGTAATCGCCATCACGCGTGTAATGTTCGATTTTCGAATAGGCGTCATTCAGGTAATGAGCGAAGAAACGATCACCGACCGAACTTACCGCATCGAGTACGGAATCGGTCGGCGAGACCAGAACCTGCCACTCATCTATGTTGCTCCTGGTGATGTCGACCGCAACAAGTTGCCAGTGTGGAGTGCCCTTGTTGGTATGCACATAAAACGTATCACCATCGGTATCAACAATGCTGTATCTGGCGTCCCACTCGTCAAATAGCCTGCTTACAGCCCTATCCTGACCGTCGAGCGGCATATAATAGATACCGCTCGAGTCGTATCCGTCGGATACGTGTATGACGAGAAATCTGCCGTCGTCCGTGACAGTGCCGTACGGATTTCTCGTTTCGTGGTCCGTAATCTCGTAAATCAGTTCATCGTCGCCCTGCGATTCGCCGAGCCTGTGGTAGTAAATGGCAACCTGCTGATTGTCGTCAGCCGCACCGTTCTCGACCATCGGGTAACGGCTGTAGTAAAACCCCTTGTCGTCAATCGACCAGGAGACCGGTGTGAACTTGGTGCCGGTAATGACGTCCGGATAGTCCTCGCCGCTTTCCACATTGCGGACCCGCCAGTCTTTCCAGTCGCTGCCGCCTTCTGAAACGCTGTAGGCGATCTTGCTGCCATCGTGGCTGACCTCGTAGCTGCCAACCGAATTCGTCGCGTCTTCCGTGAACTCGTTCGGATCGATCAGTACCCGAGCTTCTCCTCTCAGCGAGTCTGATACGTACAAAACACTCTGGTCCTGTAAGCCATCGTTATGCCAGTAAAAGTAACGTCCCGCCTTATTCGTGGGCAAACTGAATTTCTCGTAGTCCCACAATTCCCGGAATCGCTTGATGAGTGCCTCGCGTGCCGGTATCGCGGCCAGATAGGGAAACGAAACCTCGTTTTCGGCTTCGATCCATTCCCTTACGACCCCGCTTTCCGTGTCCTCCATCCAGCGGTAAGGATCCGCAACCAGGACGCCGAAGTAGTCGTCGACCTGATCCGAACGCATCGCATGGGGATAGGTGAGAGCCGTTTCGGCACGGTCACCAGCAGAGCACGCAACCAGCAGAGCGACAAACGCTGTCAGCAATACAGGGCTGAACGATCGGAAATTAGCAGGATGCATGCAGGCCTCCAGGAATCAGATATCGGGAAGAGTTGGGCTAGTACTCCGTCAAGGTGATATTGATGGAGTACTAGGGTGCCGGGCGCAGCACTTCGATACCGCCCATGTATGAAAGCAACACTTCCGGTATGCGGATGCTGCCATCGGACTGCTGGTAATTCTCCATAATTGCAATCAGAGTACGTCCGGCGGCGACGCCCGATCCGTTCAGGGTATGCAATAATTCCGGGCGCCCGGTTTCTGGATTTCGCCATCGAGCCTGCATTCTTCTGGCCTGGAAGTCCGTACAATTGCTGCAGGAAGAAATTTCTCTGTACTTCGCCTGGACCGGCAACCAGACCTCGAGATCGTAGGTTTTCGCGGATGCAAAACCAACATCGCCGGAACAAAGCGTTACGACGCGATAAGGCAATTCGAGTCTTTGCAGAATCATTTCCGCATTGGCGGTCAATTCCTCGAGCGCATCATACGAATCCGCCGGCGCGACAAGATGCACGAGTTCGACTTTTTCGAATTGGTGCTGACGAATCATGCCGCGAGTGTCTTTACCATATGAGCCGGCTTCAGAGCGAAAACACGGTGTGTGTGCAACCAGGCGCTTCGGCAGCTCCTCTGCATCGAGGATAGTTTCTCTCGTCAGGTTCGTCAGCGGAACTTCCGCCGTCGGAATCAGATAAAACGGTGTTTCGCCTTCTGTCTTGAAGAGGTCTTCTTCGAACTTTGGCAGTTGACCGGTTCCCGTCAGCGCATCCGCCTGCACGAGGTAGGGAACGTACGCTTCTTCATAGCCGTTTTCGCTCGTGTGCACGTCCAGCATAAACTCGATGAGCGCCCGATGCAGCCTGGCCAGCGGACCCCGCATCACTACAAATCGCGATCCGGAAATGCGGCTTGCCGCGTCGAAATCGAGCATGCCGAGAGCCGAGCCCAGGTCCACGTGGTCTTTTGGATCAAAATCGAACGCCGGAACATCTCCCCAGCGCCGAATTTCCTGATTCTTCGATTCGTCGTTGCCCGTCGGCACATCATCGTGAAGCAGGTTCGGCAGGCCAAGTTCTATTGCTTGCAGTGCCTCCCGCACTTCACGCAGCCTTGCTTCGCTTGCGTCGAGACGATCGCCGAGATCCTTGACCGCCGCGAGTAACGGTGCAACGTCATCCCCTGCAGCCTTGGCCTTGCCGATTTTCCGGGCGCTGGTATTGCGTTCGTTTCGAAGCCCTTCCGTGTCGACCTGTAATGTCTTGCGCTGCTCCTCGAGTGCCAGGTAAGCATCGGCATCAAATTCGTGGCCACGCCTGGCGAGATTGTCAGCGACCTCTCCGGCAGATTGTCGTAGTAGTTTCTGATCGATCATTTTTCACGATTCCGGCGCGCAATTTCCTTGAGTTTCTCGCCGATTTTCAACTCAAGGCCACGAGGCACGGGATGATAATACGTCCGCTCCGGCATGTCGTCGGGAAAATACTTCTCGCCGGCCGCGAGAGCGCCTTCCTCGTCATGTGCGTAACGATAATTTTCCCCGTAACCGAGCCCTTTCATCAGACGGGTCGGCGCATTACGCAAATGCATTGGCACTTCCAGCGAACCGAATTCCTTTGCATCCGCCTCGGCCGCTTTTGCTGCTTTGTATACCGCGTTGCTTTTGGCCGCGCACGCCAGAAAAACGACGGCCTGCGCCAGCGCGAGTTCGCCTTCCGGACTGCCAAGTCTCTCGATTGTCTGCCATGCATCGAGAGTTATCCGCAGAGCTCTTGGGTCTGCGTTTCCAATGTCTTCCGAAGCGGCACGAACCATTCTCCTGGCGACGTACAGGGGATCGCAACCGCCATCGAGCATGCGCATCAGCCAGTATAGAGAAGCGTCCGGATCCGATCCCCGGATCGATTTATGCAATGCCGAGATCTGGTCGTAAAAGTATTCGCCGCGCTTGTCGAACCGGCGCCGGCTTCCCTGCACGACTTCTTCCGCGACGGCTTTGCCGATGGTGATCCCCGACGCGGTCTGCGGGGCCAGGTCAGTGGCCAGTTCCAGGAGATTCAGTGCGCGGCGCGCATCGCCGTCCGCCGCAAGAATTATGAGCTCCAATGCATCGTTGTCGACCGCGACAGAGCGACTACCGAGCCCGAGCTCCGGATCAGCCAGAGCCCGGTTTATGATACCGGACAATGCCTCGAGGTCGAGCGTCTTCAGGACATACACGCGTGCCCGCGACAGCAACGCGTTATTGAGTTCGAACGACGGATTCTCAGTGGTCGCACCGATAAAAGTCAGCGTACCGTCTTCGACAAAAGGCAGGAACGCATCCTGTTGCGATTTATTAAAACGATGAACTTCATCGAGGAATAAAATTGTCGATCGGTCTTGTAATTGCCGATGTTTGTGTGCGTCGGATACGGCCGCACGAATGTCCTTTACGCCGGCCATGGCCGCGGACAGCGCGATGAAATGGGATTCCGTCGTTTCCGCGATCATCCTCGCCAGTGTGGTCTTGCCGGTCCCGGGCGGACCCCAGAAAATCATTGAATGTGCTTTGCCCTGCTCTATCGCCTGCCGCAATGGCTTGCCCTCTGCCAGCAGGTGAGACTGTCCAAAGAAGTCGTCAATTTTCGTTGGCCGCATGCGATCGGCCAGCGGGCGGTCCACTAAAGTGTCTTTTTCCCTGGCGAACAAGTCAGTCAACGCCGACACCCACACTCTTTTTTTCGAGCCACTGCTCGAACCGCAGGCTCCAGCCACCGGCGCCAGCGATCGCGATGATGAACCCAATGCCTATGCCGAATAGATCGGCGACCAGGTCCATCCACTCGGCCGTCCGATAGGAGACCATGCGTTGGCATAGCTCGATCAATACGCCAAATGTCGCGAGACCGATGACCAGTCGCCAGTATGAACTGCGCTTGTATTGTCCGGAGAACCACAGAGACAGGAAGAGGAATGACAGGATGTGCAGCCATTTATCCAGCAGTGGAAATTTATTCTGGGAAATATCGGGCCAGAACCACAACGTCGGCGTCACTGCCGCCGCCAGAAAGACAAACAATATGCCAATGCCGGCTGCACGCCAACGCTTTTCATGGCGCAGTGGCAGCATCTACGATTCCGCTGCGTCGTCCGTGTCGCTTTCACTGACCTTTACCGGTGTGCCGACGATATCGACATCTCCCGGTGGTTCAAACTGAAAGCGCTCCGCATCGATATCTTCGTTTAGAGATACATCGAATAGTGCGATCAATGTTGTCTGCTCGAGATTATCCGAGAACATCATCCTGGTCAGGTTACCGTCGGTGAATCCAAGCTCGACTTTGCTGAATCCGCTGTCAGTATCTTTCGGCCGCAACCGTATCCAAACCGTGCCACGATCGCTGAAGCTGCCAACGTATTCGAACTGGTCCAGTGCATCTTCCGATCCACTGAGCAATAAGGCCGGCGTGTTTCTGAGAACTTCTTTTTGCGGCTTGACCGTCACTTGTGCCAGATCGACGTCGTAACTCCACACATTCAAACCGTCGGCGACCAGTACCTGCTCATAGGGCTCAACATATGACCAACGAAACTGACCGGGGCGCTGGATTTCGAGTGTCCCGCTCGATGTTTCGACAACCTGATTGTCGGCATCGACCAGCGATTGCTCGAAACGGCCTTTCAGCGTCCGAATATTAAGCACGAAATTTTCAACGAGCGCCTTGCCCTCGGCTTCGCTGTCCGTGCCCGGCTGGGCCGCAAAAATCGAGCTGCATAACATGCACCCCGACAGGGCAATAAAAAATGAATATCGTCTCAATTCAGCCTCGCAGGAATGTCATTCATTTGTGGCAACAGGGACCAGAATTTCCCGGCTTCCGTTCGATTGCAGTGGCCCTACCAGCCCTGCCTGCTCCATCGATTCGACCATGCGCGCCGCACGGTTGTAGCCGATCTTGAGCCGGCGCTGAACACCCGAAATCGACGCTTTTCGGGTCTCGATGACGATCTGAACGGCCTGATCGTATAAGGGATCCTGCTCCGCATCGATCGCGTAACCCGGCAGCGAATCGATACCTGCGAGCCCGGGGGTTGCGCTTGTCGGCGTCTGCAAAATTTCATCGATGTACCGTGGCGAGCCGCTCTTCTTGAGGTTCCGCACCACCGCGTGCACTTCGTGATCGGCCACGAATGCGCCGTGCACCCGGATAGGCACCGACGTGCCTGACGGCAGATAAAGCATGTCGCCATGACCGAGCAAGGTTTCAGCGCCCATTTGATCGAGTATCGTCCGTGAATCGACCTTCGCAGAGACCTGAAACGCGATGCGACAGGGAATATTGGCCTTGATAAGGCCTGTAATCACATCGACGGACGGCCGCTGTGTTGCAAGCAACATATGTATGCCGGACGCACGCGCTTTTTGTGCGAGGCGTGCAATCAGCTCCTCGATTTTCTTGCCAACGACGATTATCAAATCGGCCAACTCATCGATAATGACGACGATAAACGGCAACGGCGTCAGCGTCGGATGCTCGACCGGTTTGTCGTCGTCTTGCAGAGGAGGCGGCGTGAAAGTCGGGTCCATAATTGGCCTTCCCGATTCGATGGCTTCTGTCACCTTGCGGTTGTAGCCGCCAATGTTGCGAACGCCCAATGCGGACATCAAACGATATCGGCGATCCATTTCCACAACACACCAACGCAGCGCATTCGCCGCTTCTTTCATGTCGGTAACCACCGGAGTGAGCAGATGCGGAATGCCCTCGTAGACCGATAGCTCGAGCATCTTTGGATCCACCATGATGAGCCGCACGTGCTCCGGTTTCGCTTTATAAAGAAGGCTCAACACCATGGCATTGATAGCGACCGATTTGCCGGAGCCCGTCGTGCCGGCTATCAACAGATGCGGCATACGAGAGAGATCCGCAACGACCGAATTGCCGCCGATGTCCTTGCCGAGCGCGAGTGTCAGGGGCGAAGCAAGATCGTCATATGCCGTCGATTTCAGTATCTCGCCCAGCGTTACTAACTCTCTGTTTTCATTTGGTATTTCGAGGCCGACAAATGACTTGCCCGGTATCACTTCGACGACCCGTACGCTGACGACCGACAAGGCCCTGGCGAGATCCTTGGCGAGACTGGAGATCTGGCTGACCTTGACGCCGGGTGCGGGGTCAAGTTCAAAGCGCGTGATGATCGGCCCGGGTGACACCGACACGACCTGGACTTCGATGCCGAAGTCCAGGAGTTTCAGTTCGACCAGCCGTGACATCGCCTCGAGCGATTCGTCCGAAAACCCCTGTTTTTGAGCCGGCGGGTCATCGAGCAGCGACAATGGCGGCAATTCACCGGCTTCGGGCGGGTCGAACAACGGTGCCTGACGTTCTCGTTCTGCGCGCACACTTTTCTCGAGCGCTGGCATGGCCGGCTCGATGCGCGGAGGTATGCGCCCCAGGGTGCGCTTTTTCTCGGCCTCAAACACCTCCTGGCGGGCGGCATACTTGCGCCGGCCTTCCGCTTTGTCGCGCAACTCGCCCAGTTTCGCGCGCCCCGATTCCCAGCCAATAAGACACCATCGTCCAATTCGATCCATGACGCTGAACCAGGAAATTCCGAGGAAGACAGAAATGGATGCGATCCAAAGGAACAACAAGAGCGTGCTCGCACCGAGCAGTTTCATCAGCGACTCCATGCCGCCACCCACGAGCTGACCAATGATGCCGCCGGCCGTTTCGCGAAAACCTTCCGGCGAGAAGTGCAGGGTCGCCAACGCGCAACTCGTGATCAGGGTGGCGATGAAGCCGCCCACGCGAAGCGCATAGTCGGCTCTTGTTAATGCCTGTTGCGTTTTTTGCTCCCGGTAGATCATCCAGCCCAGATAGAAAACCATCACGGTGAAGAGGTAGGCCGGACGGCCAAAGAAATTGAAAAGCAGGTCGGCAATCAGCGCGCCGGCCGCGCCAATGCTGTTATGGACTTCGCCTGAGCCGCTCGCCTGAGTAAAGCCGGGGTCAGCCGGATCATAGCTGAAGAGCGCCACCCACAGGATCAGCGACAGCGAACCAAATACCCACAATGCGCCTTCACGAAGCGTGCGACCGACCTGGGCCGATATTCGGGCTGCTGGCTTTGCTGGCTGGCTGGTTCTGACCATATTAAAGTAATCTGGAATAAAATGGCTGTACGATACTGATTCTAATACAACTTTAAGGGCAAGTCCTGAGAGGCGAGAGCCACCGTCCGCCCCGGCCGGACGCGACGCCGAATCTTCCTGTCGTCCTCGCGGTCATGGACAGTCTTTTGCTCGCAGAATCGCTTTTCCCTACACTTGCATTCGGTTCGAACAGCCTCTGTCAAATGCCCGCAGTTCATAACCTTGAAGACCGCCACAACGGTCGCATTTCAAGGGCCTTGGGCTAACGATGGAAATGGCCGGCTGGGCAAAATTTTGAGGACGAATTATACATGAGCGACACCAAACATTGCCGGGTTCTGATTCTTGGCTCCGGCCCCGCCGGTTATTCGGCTGCAGTGTATGCGGCACGGGCGAATCTCGAGCCCGTTATTGTCACCGGCATCGAACAGGGCGGTCAGCTGATGACGACGACCGATGTCGATAACTGGCCGGGTGATGTCGAAGGACTGCAGGGTCCTGAATTGATGGACCGCATGCTGAAGCACGTGCAGCGATACAACACAGAAGTTGTGAATGATCACATTCACACCGCCGACCTGTCCGCTCGACCTTTCGTACTCGAGGGCGATTACGCGACATATACCTGCGACGCATTGATTATCGCGACCGGGGCCACAGCCATGTATCTCGGCCTGCCGTCGGAAGAAGCGTACAAGGGCCGCGGCGTTTCTGCCTGCGCAACCTGCGATGGATTCTTCTTTCGCGACCAGGAAGTTGCCGTAATCGGCGGCGGCAATACCGCCGTCGAAGAGGCGATGTATCTAAGTAACATCGCATCGAAGGTGACACTCGTTCATCGTCGTGACGCGCTACGCGCCGATAAGATTCTGCAGGACCACCTGTTTCAGAAAGAAAAAGAAGGCAAAGTCGAGATACTGTGGGATCATGTCGTCGATGAAGTATTGGGAGACGACTCCGGAGTGACCGGATTGCGTGTTCGAAGCACAAAAGACGAAACACAGACGACCGACCTGGCCTTGTCTGGCGTTTTCATCGCGATCGGCCACAGCCCGAACACGAGCCTGTTCGATGGCCAACTCGACATGAAAAACGGCTATATCACGGTAAATGCCGGTTTGACCGGCAACGCCACGGCAACAAGCGTTGCCGGCGTATTCGCCGCAGGCGATGTGGCCGATCAGGTATATCGCCAGGCAGTCACCTCAGCCGGGGCCGGTTGCATGGCTGCACTTGATGCCGAAAAGCATCTGGATGAGCTGGAGGCGGGCTCGCCCACCAGCAGTGCCGTCGCCTGACGGCCTGGATCAGGACCGGCGCCGATGCGGGTCGAAATTCACGACAGCATTGCCGAAATTGACGCGCATGAATGGAACCGCGTCGCGGGCAGCACTTTTCCGTTTCTAAGGCACGAATTTCTCGCCGCGACGGAGATTACCGGTTGCGTTTCTCCGGCGACTGGCTGGACGCCGAGGCACCTTGCCTTGTATGGGCCGGATGGAAAGATTCGAGCCGCAATGCCGCTTTATGAAAAGGCCCATTCCTGGGGTGAGTTCGTATTCGACTGGAGCTGGGCCCAGGCCTATCACCGGGCCGGCATCGACTACTATCCCAAGCTGATCTCCGCGGTGCCCTTTACGCCGGCGCCAAGCACCAGACTTTTGCTCGGGGATGGGGGTGACAAGGATCTCGCCAGAACATTGGTGACAGCAGCGATTCAGCTTGCGCGCGATACGGACTGTTCCTCATTTCATGTGCTGTTTCCCGAGCCCGATGAACTATCCGTGCTCCGTGAGTCCGGCTTGCAACTGCGCAAGGATTGTCAGTTCCACTG
>JAZFPY010000044.1:0-2819 GCA_036444875.1 Woeseiaceae bacterium
GCCGTCTAATGGGCAGGAGATGAATTTGCGGCTCATATCGGGCGTGTGGTGGCATTGTGAAAATCGGTCATATCAATCTTGCAAAGGAATACGGCGGCAGTGGGCATCAATTATTGATGTTGGCAAAAGCGCTGTCGAATCACAGGATCGAGCAGCACGCAGTCGTCAGCAATCCCATTCTCGCTCGGCGTCTCCTCGAACACGTCAATATTTCAATTTCGCCGTTGGTTAATTCGCCGGTCACTGCTTATGGGTTGATGCCGAACGTCGACCTTGCTCACCTACATGACAGCAAGAGTATGCCATCCGGATTATTGCTGACAATGACGCGATCGATTCCATATATCGTCACACACAGGTCATTGGAGCCGCCGCCTGCACACGCGCTGGCAAGATCCATGTATCGACGCGCCGAAGGGATAGCCTGTGTTTCTGAAGCCGTCTCGAAAGTCATGCTTGCTTATTCTCCGGGTACGCCAATTGACAACATCTATGATGCCTGCTGTACGAATAGGACCGGTATACCATTCACGAGAGTGCAGCCCGGGCGGCGCGATGATGAGTTTGTGGTTGGTTCTGTCGGGGAGCTAAGCGACTCGACAAAAGGTCAGGCAATCATTCTCGATATTGCCGAGCAATTTGTCGACCGCCATCCCCGCTTTCGATTTGTACTGATCGGCAACGGCAAGGATGAAGTCGAACTAAAGGAACGTGCTTCGCATCTGCCTAACGTATCGCTCACAGGATGGCTCGCGGACCTGCAGATCTGTTACGAAACGATGGACGTATTTCTTTTTCCATCCCGAAGAGGGACCCTGGGTTCTGCCATGCTCGAGGCAATGTCTTATCACTTACCGATCGTAGCAAGTAATGTCGGTGGCATACCGGAAATCGTTCGACATGGCCGAGAAGGTATTTTGTGCGATACAGACGACAAACGGGGTTTTCAGGACGCGTTGCTCACAATCTGCAGCGACGAAAATCTAAGAAAAAGACTGGGCAATGCGGCCTGCACCCGCGCCAGGCAGTTCAGCCCCGAGCGAATGGCTGCAGAATACACGCGAGTATATCGGCGGACACTCGACAGCAAACGGGTGCCCGCCCTGTTGATATGAGTTAGTGAATCGTGCAGCCGCTTACTGGAATTCCCAGAGGAACCCGATCGCGGGTAATCGAGGCAGCCAGTAGTCGTCGCTGAGTTCGAGCACATCGTCGGTGTCGTCAGCGAGATCGTAGTCGCGGCAACAGATATTCTTGCGATCAAACAAATTGGCAACCTCGAAGAACGCAGTAATTGTCCCTTTACCCACGCTGAACCGGCGGCTGATACGCGCATCGACGCTGGCAAACGTACCGTGTCTTTCAGCATTTCGCGGTCCCGGAATTGCGATCGGGTCAGCAGCGGGATCAGGTGCATCAACGAGCGTCATGCCGGTCGTCGGCCAGCCACTATGAACATTCGCTGCCAATGAAAAATCCCAGGCCGCGTTATTCCAGTTTATTCCTGCCAGAAGTGCATGCGTCTGGTCCCAGCTTCTGGGCACCTTGATACCATCCACCGTGTCAGTGACTTCTGAAAGCGTATAGCTCGCCCACCACGTGAGTGACCCGTTGGTGCGATCAATTGAAAACTCCAGTCCCCTGGCCCGCGCTTTGCTTGGAGCAATTCTTACACGGTCCGGCTGCAACTCTGGAATCAGGGCTAAAGGATCAAACAGATTCTCGAAGCGTGGCCGCAAACGGCTCATGTCCTTCTGAAATAGTTCGAGTCTAACCGAGACTTTAATGTTGAAGCTGTGCCGAATACCGGCGATTAGATGGTCGGCTCTCTGGGCGGGAAAGAAACTGGTCACACCATCCTCGATCTGCAGCTCATGAATTCCCTGAGACTGGTGATAGCGCCCCCAGCTGAATCTGAGTTCCGTCTGCGGACTGATCGCATGTAACACACTGAGCCGTGGGCTCAATTGAGAGTCCGAGACAAGGCCCGTATAGGTCTGATCATCCCACCTCAAGCCAAGTTCAACGATGGTATTGCGTGCCACTTTCCATCGATCCGATAAGTAAACCGCAAAGCTGTTACCGATGGGTGCAGCACTCAAGTCACGTGAGATCGTGTCATCTACATCCTGGTACAAGGCAGAAAGCCCGAAAAACTCGGCCTGGCCCGTGTAATCGTAACGAGCTTCGCTGTTTTCAGCCTGAAAGCCCCATTGAACCAGGTGGATATCGGACTGGTTCCAGGACCAGTCCTGGCGGAAGCCATATTGATCGACGCTTCGGCGATCGTCGACATCCGAGACGATTTCCTCCGCATCGTTGGTTTCACCAAGCTGGTGATTGGAGAACGAATTGAACGAAACAACGCTGATACTTCGCAATACCGGCGACCACTGATTTTCCAGCGTCACCCAAAATTGCGCATTTTGTGTCTCACTGGTCGCCTGTTCGAGTTCGCTCGGCTCGTTCTCGAGTATGACGGTCACGCTATCATCTGCATACAGTCCGTTCAGGGACAATCTCACATCCGGCGTCAGATCAAACGCAAGCTGACTGAACACATCGTAATAGTTCGGCTGGCCGAGTTTCGGATTCAGAACGAGGTCCAGGTTGCTGCGCCTGGCAGACACGAGCCACTGTGCATCCCCGCCAGGAAATGTGCCTGCCGACAATATAGATGTATTGAAAACGCTAACGCCCAGCTCTGTATGTCTTGGCTGTATGGTGTCGAGAGAATTCATGAGCACGAAGCCACTCAGACGATCGCCGTAGCGTGCAGGGAATCCGCCAGTGAATACTTCGACGCCATCGATCGCGCG
>JAZFPY010000045.1:0-7261 GCA_036444875.1 Woeseiaceae bacterium
CGGTCGCTCAACCCAATACGACCTCCGGGAGCAATACGACCTCCGGGAGCAATACGACCTCCGGGAGCAATACGACCTCCGGGAGCAATACGACCTCCGGGAGCAATACGACCTCCGGGAGCAATACGACCTCCGAAAGACGCGTGTCGATTTGCTTAGTCGTCAGATTCTCCAGATTCTCCAGATTCGTCGTCCGGTAGGGGTAAACGAACATTTCGTGCCGGCACGACAGTCGAAATCGCGTGTTTATAGACCATTTGGTTAACACTATTCTTCAAAAGCACAACAAACTGATCAAATGAATCGACCTGGCCCTGGAGCTTGATTCCATTCACCAGATAGATTGACACAGGCACCTTTTCCTTTCTTAATATATTGAGGAATGGATCCTGCAACGATTGGCCCTTAGCCATTTTGGGTCTCCTTATTCTTGTATTTGCCCATTCTTGAACACAGCATTCCGGTGGCCCCGGTTGCCCATACACCACGCTCAGCCCAACGCGGGGAAAATTCTATCATAGGCTGCTCGCAACAAGTCGAATTTCAGTTCAAATGTTCGTCAAGAAGCGACAATATGGCCTCGAAAGCCTTGTCTTCAAGCGGGTCAATTGGATTCAGTTGCTGGTCGGAGCGGAGCCACGTCAGCTGTCGCTTGGCCATTTGCCGGGTAGCTGCCAGTGCTTTGGTTGCGGCCGTTGGTAGATCGAATGCGCCATCCAGGTGAGACCAAATCTGCCTGTAACCAACGGCACGCATCGACGGGCTCTGGCCACTCAGGCCGGGCCGCTGTCGCAGCTTCTCGACTTCCTCGACGAAGCCATTTTCAAACATCCCTTGCAGTCTGGTGCCAATGCGCTCATGAAGCAGCGCGCGCGACCCGGGCACTAGAGCAATCTTCAGGAATGCGGCAGCGGACCGCCGGTTCCCGGTCTGCCAGTCGGTCATCGTTCTACCGCTGATCTCGAAAACCTCAAGCGCCCGCTGAATCCTCTGACTATCGTTCGGGTTGATCCTGGCGGCTGCGTCCGGATCAATGTCTGCAAGTTTCTTATGCAATGCGGCCCAGCCGACAGAAGCTGCATCGGCGTTCAGTTCGTCCCTCACCTGCGGGTCTGCCTCCGGCAATTCGGCAATTCCCTCGGTCAGCGAATGGAAGTACATCATCGTGCCACCAACGAGTAACGGTATGCGCCCGGAGTCGCGAATCTTGCACATCTCCGCTTCGGCGTCTCGCACGAAGTCACCAGCCGAATAACTCTCCTCCGGATCGCGTATGTCGATCAGCCGGTGAGGGGCACGTTTCAGTGTCTCCGCATCGGGTTTTGCGGTGCCTATGTCCATGCCACGATAGACGAGCGCCGAGTCGACACTGATAATTTCCAGCGGAAGTTTTTCACGAAGACGGATGGCAAACTCGGTTTTTCCTGATGCGGTTGGCCCCGCCAGGCAAATCGCAGCTTGTTTCGGCATTGGAATCGCTGCCTGCCTAACGTCCGCGAAGGAAGAGCCGGTCCAGTTCAGCCATGCTGATGTTTGTCCAGGTTGGCCTGCCATGATTGCACTGATCCGCCCTGTCAGTTGTTTCCATTTCGCGAAGCAGCGCGTTCATTTCGTCGAGGGTGAGCGACCGATTGGCTCTTATCGAATGGTGGCAGGCCATCGTTGCCAGCAGCTCGTGACACGCGTCTTCAACCTGGTTACTCCGACCCGCTCCCTGCAAATCGGACAGAACATCGCGAACCAGCCCTTCGACATCAGCCTGATTCAGGAGTGCAGGAACCTCGCGAACGACGATACTGGTTGGCCCTCCCGGAGAGACCACGAGCCCCAGTCGGCTGAACTGGTCGGCTTGTTCGTCGGCAAGCGCAGCTTCACTTTCGGAAACTGCAATCGTCACAGGCACCAATAATGGCTGACGAACGATTGCTTCGGTGTCGAATGATCTCTTCAGTTTTTCGTAGACGATTCGCTCGTGTGCTGCATGCATGTCGACGATGACAAGTCCGTCTGCGTTTTCGGCCAGCACATAGACGCCGGCAAGCTGCGCGATCGCAAAACCGAGTGGCGGAACGTCGACCTTGTCGGCAACCGCTACGGCTTCACCTGCCGGGTGCGCACTAGCCAGCGTTCGATACGCACCGATTGCTTCCGCGACAGCCGCAGGCGAGGGCGCAGCACCGCCCGCCAGCGGCATCCATCTCTGCCCGGGCGCGCCGGACCTTGCGGGCACCGATGCCAAAGGAACGACGTCGTGACCACCAGGCCGCGTTTCACTCAATGCATATTCGATGGCCTGTGACACCATGCCGTGCACGCGCCGGCCATCCCGGAACCGGACTTCGTGCTTGGCAGGGTGTGCATTCGCATCCACCAGTGCGGGGTCCATGCTCAGACTCAGCACATAGGCCGGAAACCGGCCCTGGAAGAGAACGTCGCGGTAGGCATGTCGGGCGGCGTGCCTCAGTGTCTTGTCAGTAATACTGCGGCCATTGACAAACCAGAACTGAAGATCCGGCTGGCTGCGATTGAATGTCGGCAATCCAAGCCATCCTGACAGCGCAATATCCTCGGCTTCCCGGCGCACAAAAACCGCCTGCGCCGCAAACGCCTCACCGCAAATCCTGCTCACTCGTTGCAGGCGTTCGTCATCGTCTCTCGCTGAAGCGAGCTTGAGAACCGTACGCCGGTTATGTGTCAATGTGAATGCAACATCCGGCCGTGCCAATGCGAGCCGCCGAACCCACTTGTCGATGTGATTGAACTCGGTCCGTTCGGTTCGCAGGAATTTTCGTCGTGCCGGCGTATTGTAAAAGAGGTCGTGCACCTCGACTGTACTGCCGGCAGGGTGAGCGGCCGGGCGAGGCGAACTGACAACACCGTTGTCTGCCTCGACCTGCCACGCCGAATCACCGGTCGAAAATCGCGAGCAGAGCGTAAGACGCGCCACCGAGGAAATGCTCGGCAACGCTTCGCCGCGAAATCCCAGGGACGCGACCGCCTGCAGGTCCTCAATGCTGGTAATTTTGCTGGTGGCGTGGCGTGCCAGCGCCAGTTCCATTTCATCTTTGGGAATGCCGGATCCATTGTCACGGACGCGAATAAGTTTTTGCCCACCTGACTGTATGTCGACGACGATCGCACTGGCACCGGCATCCAGACTGTTTTCCACGAGTTCTTTTACAACCGAGGCCGGCCGCTCGACGACTTCGCCGGCAGCGATTTGATTGACCAGGTGACCTGGCAACAGGCGAATGGGCATAACAGGATATTAACGCAATTAGGTTGGGGACGGACCCCGGGACAGACCCCGGGACAGACCCCATTTATTTACGTACCGGCGAAAACCGGAATTCTCAGGGTCTGACCGATGCGTAGCCGATTGCTGGATAGCTTGTTGACAGACCTGATCGCCGACATGCTGACGTTATATCGCTCCGCGATTTCGCTCAGCGTATCGCCACGGGAAATCACATGACTGACCTGCTTCGCCGGCGTGCGCTTGAGATCCATCGCGAGCTGCGTATCGGACGGCGGATTCTGGTAAAAATAGCCCCGGATACCTGCCATGATCGCAGACGCGAGCTTTCTCTGATGTGCACGGTCCCCGAGCTTCTTCTCTTCGTGCGGATTCGATATGAAATTGGTTTCAACAAGAATCGACGGGACATCCGGCGATTTAAGCACCAATAGACCTGCCTGCTGAACTTTCCGTCGATGTATTGTGCCTACCTTGCCAAGTTCTCTGATAACTTTTGAGCCGACGTCGAGGCTCGCGCTAAGCGCCGCATTCTGAGACAAATCCAGCAGCACCGAAGCCAGAACGGGATCCTTATCGGCCAGCGATACACCACCGACGAGACCGGCGGCATTTTCCCTTTGAGCCAGTCGCTTGGCCGCCTCATCGCTTGCGCCCTTTAGCGACAGCACATAGACGGATGCGCCTTTGGCGCGGCGATCGTTGATAGCATCGGCATGTATGGATACGAACAGATCGGCCTTGTTGCGACGGGCGATCTCCATGCGCACGCGGTGATCAACATAGTAGTCGCCCTTTCGCACAAGAATCGGTTTCATGCCGGGTTCGTCTTCGATTCGACTGGCAAGCAATCGACCAATTGCCAGCGCCACGTCCTTTTCCTTTACTCTGCCACGGCCTACCGCACCCGGGTCATGACCACCATGCCCGGGATCGATCGCAATGACGATATCCCTGCCGTGAACGTAACCCTCTGACGCACGCCTGACTGCCTGCAGGCTGCCCTGCCGCTGTAAATCGATCACGAGCCGGTCGCCATACTGCTGGTTCGGCCCCGCGGTAAAACTCCTTGATCGGACCCCTTCAGTGAGATCCAGCACGACCCGCAGCTGGCCGTTCGCTCGCACACCGGTTCGAAACGCTTTTATCACACCGGTGCCCGCCGGTAATCGGACCAGGGAGTCGGAGAGTCTGCCGTTTTTCAGGTCGACAACGATGCGGTCGGGCCCACGCAGCGTGAATATGTTGTGCTCTGTCGGCTTGCTTAGATCCAGTACGACGCGTGTTTTGCCGTTTTCCGTCCAAACCCGGATGTTTTCGACCGTGGTGCCCGCTTGCCCGACGACGGGGGTCAGCAGCAGAAGGCTAATCACTATGAGGCGCAGCCGGGGCATGTCTTTGAATTGGCTCTCGAACAAGCAGGATTATGTCCGATCAGTATACGAATCTGAGCAAAAAAGCCAATGTTTTCTGTTCAAAATTATGAAGATACCGGATGTTTTTAAAGAGAAAAGTACGATCGTGTGGGCATGAGAACCCTGGAAATGAGGGCCGGAGCGCTGAAAAATCGTGGCACTCCGCCCTGAAAATCAACGGGCCCGAACGGCCAAGACAAGTGGGCGCCCCGCTTTCCTTGGTGGTTCGACCCCTTATCGCTGTTAGCGGTTCGAGCCCTTATCGCTGTTAGCGGTTCGACCCCCTTTTCTGATCATCTCCCGGCCCCGCTCGCTGAGGCCTGTGATTTCGGCGCTTCTGCCGTTGCCTGAATAGCTCAACTCGATCAGCAGATCACCCTGCCCGGTGAGCCTGTCGACCCGGTCAGGCCATTCGATGAGCAGCAGACCGTCGCGAAGATCCGACCAGCCAAGGAATTCGAGTTCGCTGGCGTCGGCGATGCGATACAGGTCTACGTGATAAACCGTCCGGTCACCTATGCGGTAAGGCTCGACCAGCGTATAGGTAGGGCTCGGTACAATCCCCTCATGTCCCAATGCCCGCAGCATCGACCGTGCCAGCGTCGTTTTGCCGCTACCCAGCTCTCCCTGCAACAGGATCATCCAGCCGCCCGGATCCTCTGGAAGTAATGTGACCAGGTCCCTGCCGAGTTTTTCTGTCGCGGCTGCGTCCCGAAGTTCCATTGTTATGACTGCGGATTTACCAGGGGCCTGAGTTCCCGCAAGACATCCGATGCAATCAAACCGCGCTGACCCGTTCTTGAGGCCAGGTCGCCAGCGCGCGCGTGAATCTCGACGCCAAATGCGCTCGCCTGTTCTAACGACAGTCCCTGCGCAAGGAATGCTGCAACGACGCCGGTCAGTACATCGCCCATGCCGGGAGAAGCCATGCCCGGATTGCCCGCGGTGCTGATCCAGGGCGAGCCGTCCTGTGACGATACAAGCGATCCGGCTCCCTTTAGTACAACCGTGCCGCCATACTTGTTACTGAGTTCGTCGATCGCACTCAAGCGATTTTCCTGAATTGCCCCGGCTGTCGTGCCAAGCAGTCGGGCAGCCTCCCCCGGGTGCGGCGTCAATATCCAGTTGTCGCGGCGCAGCGCTGAGTCGGCGAGCAGATTCAGTGCGTCCGCGTCGACAACCGTCGGCAAATCAGACTTGACGATTTCGTCAAAGAGACCGCGGCCCCACTGGTCGGTTCCGAGACCCGGTCCGATCGCGAGCGTGTCGACTTTGTCGAGCAACGGCTTCAAATCGGAGAGTTTGTCGACCGCATGACACATCAGTTCCGGACGGCCGGTTGATATCGCCGCGGCATGCGACGGATGCGTTGCAACGCTGACCCGCCCGGTACCGCTGCGAAGCGCCGCCTCTCCCGCCAATCGAACGGCGCCGGGCATGCCGGGCCCACCGCCGACCAGCAACAGATGTCCGAAATCTCCTTTGTGAGCACTTCTTTTTCTTGCCGGTAACTCGCGCAAGAAGGCGTCGTAATCGATTCTGCGCAAAAGTACTGCCGCATCGTCATAGCATTTGCCGGGAATCTGCAGGTCCGAAAACCGTAGTTCACCGACACAGTCCGGGCCATCATGCAGGAACAGCCCTGTTTTCAGGCCGACGAACGTCACGGTCAAATCGGCGCGCACGACTGCGCCGCGGATCGCGCCGGAATCACCGTCGAGGCCACTCGGGATATCGATCGCCAACACGGGCGAGGCATGGGCGTTGATCGCATCCACAACGTCCGCGAGCTGTCCCTCGACGTCGCGCATCAGTCCGCTGCCGAGCAAGGCATCGACAATCAGGTCGACATGTGGATCAGGAGCGCCGTCCCAGGCCACAACGACGCCGCCGTCGGCAACGAAATCGCCGTAAGCAGTTGCCGCGTCGCCTTGCAGTTTGTCCGGCGGTGTCAGCGCAGTGACAGAAACGACAACTCCCTGTTGCGCCGCAAGTCGTGCAAGCACGTAGCCGTCGCCGCCATTATTGCCCGCGCCGCAGAAAACCTGCCATCGTTTCGCCTCGGGAAAGAAACTGAAGGCCTCGTTCAGCACCTCCATCGCTGCCGAAGTCATGAGCGTGTAGCCGGAGATGCCGAGACCGTCGATCGCCGCGCGATCAACGTGGCGGACTCCTTTTACCGAATAAATATTGTGGGGCAAGTTACACATCGGGAAGCTCGGATTATACTGGTTGATGTCGAGGACCATCCGATTGAATCAAATAAGTAAAATCCGCAAGCCCGACCTGCAGGACCTGGCAACTCATATAAAAGAATGGGCCAGGGAGCTTGGCTTTCAGCAGGCAGGCATCAGCGATATCGATCTGCAGCACGCCGAGAAGCGCCTGGCCCGGTGGCTGACCCGACAGTTCCACGGTGAAATGCACTATATGCACCAGCATGGCTTGAAGCGAAGCCGACCTGCGGAACTGGTCCCGGGCACCGTCCGCGTCATTTCCGTACGCATGGATTACCTGCCGGAGGAGCAGGCGACGCCCGCAGAGCTGCTCGACCACCCGTCCAAAGCCTATATCTCCCGCTACGCGCTGG
>JAZFPY010000046.1:0-5180 GCA_036444875.1 Woeseiaceae bacterium
CCGCACAGATGGCACTGATGACCGCACCGGCTTCTCGCCAAGTGAAAGGATGCAGTCTAGTTGCGCTGACATGCGCAGCAGAATCACCGAAAGTGACTCTTTTCAGGAGATTCGGGGTCGACCCTGCCTAGACTTTTTCGAAATCTTCCTTGAAGCGGACCGAACAGTCCGGGCAGGCAAAATCCTCCGGCAGCGAAACGAACTCCGTTCCGGGCGGATAGCCTTCATGCTCATCGCCATCTTCCTCGCTGAAGATATAGTCGCATTCAGGACATTTGAATTTGCTCATCGAGTTTCAGGCTGCCTGTAGTTTTTGTGACTGGCCGTATTTCTCATACAGCGCCTTCTTTTTGGACGGATCGACGTTGACTTTGTCCAGGTCCCCGGCGATGTGCTCCAGGGCAAGCAGACGCTTGTCCATCACCCGATACCAGAGGCCCGGAACGTATGCGAGCAGGTACATGCCGAAATATCCGTTCGGCAGGGTCGGCAAATCATCGAAATGTCTCAGCGACTGATATCGGCGCAGAGGATGTGCATGATGATCGGAGTGTCTTTCCAGGTGAAAGAGGACAAGATTGCTGTAGATATGATTGCTGTTCCACGAATGATGCGGGTCACAACGCTCGTACTTGTTCTTTTGGTCTTTCAGTCGCAACAGGCCATAGTGTTCGACATAGTTGGCGCTTGTCAGTTGCCACCAGGCGAGGACATTGTGGATGACAAGAAATGGAATCATCTTCCAGCCGAAAGCGATAATCAGTCCGAGCTGCAGCACGGCCGACAGCGACAACGACTGCAGAATCTGGTTATTGGTGCTCCACACCGGCTTGTTCCGCCGCTCGAGGCGCTCTCTTTCGATATCCCAGGCACGCCGGAAAGCGCCGGGAATCTCTCGCAGTGCGAATTTGTAAATACTCTCGCCCATTCGGGCGCTCGCCGGGTCTTCAGGCGTTGCCACATCGCGATGATGGCCGCGGTTGTGTTCGATCCAGAAGTGGCCGTATACCGGCACGGCAAGAACGATCTTCGCCAGGGACCGTTCGAGTTTCGACTTCTTGTGCCCGAGCTCGTGTCCGGTGTTGATACCGAGCCCGCTGGCAATGCCGGCGACGGCTGCCAGTCCGATGAACGACCACCAGGCCAGGTCTTGCGTACCAGCCCAGTAGGCAACGCCGATCAGCCCCACATAGTGGAGGGGTACGACACTATAAGTCAGGAAACGGTAGTAGCGATCCCTGTCGAGCTGCAGGACGACGGCCTCGGGCGGATTGTTTTCGTCTTCGCCGAGGAGCCAGTCAAGTATCGGTGCTGCAACATAACCGAGCGCGAGGGGCAGCAATAGCCACGCTTCGTTGCCAGTCTCGGCGTGTAACCAGATGCCGAGAAATGGTTGCAGCGGATACAGGACCGAAAGCGACCAAAACCACCGTTTGCGGTCCCGGTAGAAAATCGCCTCCCCGGTGTCGAGTGTTGCGGTGTAGCCTTTCATAGAGAGCGCCCCGGCGGACGGCAAGCTGATTTGCCGACGGCCTGATTATGTCGCCTTTGGCAGCGTCTTCCAATCCGCGAATTGCCGTTTCGATGATCGAATTCAAACTCGAACGCGGTGGTCAACACCTTATAAACGCGGATTTTCAGGAAATGCGCGTTGTCAAAACTATCTTGTATAACAATTACTTACAGAGGTAGCATGGTGCTTGCTACAGGCATGGGTGCCATAAGAAGAAGATTGCCCACAACGCTCGACCAATCCTGAGGGTCTGTGACACGGGGCTTCTTGCAGGGCAGGGGGAGCTTGTAAGCAGTGGTTACGCTAGGATCCATGCAAAGAAAGATAAACGGGTGGAGCCAGTCAATGAACCGGGCAGTCCTGATTGTATGGGTATCAGCAGTCACGTTGTCGCTAGGCGCCTGCGAACAAAGCGAAACAGATGCCGCTTCGAAGAACGGTGTGACAGCCGCGCCGTTGACGGCGGCTACACTCGGTGAGCAAACAATACTCTCTTCTAAAGATTATCTTACAGAGGGTGTGTACGCTTCTGCCGATACCAGTCGTGGCGAAGCATTGTCGACGCGATGTCGCGCCTGTCACAGTCTGGAGGAGAGTGGTGGCACCATTGTCGGACCAAACCTGTTCGGCGTTTTTGGGAGGACTGCGGGAAGCGCCCCGGATTATCCGTATTCTGAAGCGCTTTCGGCCAGTGGCTTTGTCTGGACGCCACGTGCCCTGGATGCCTGGTTGGCGGAGCCGTTTGCCTTCCTCCCCGGCAATCGCATGAGCTTCCCGGGATTGTCGGAACCGAAGGACAGAAACGGGCTGATCGCCTATCTGCTGCAATACACAGACAGCGGCATCCAAGCCGGCGCCGCAGATAGCGTGACGGAATCGCGGGACTGAGGACCGGTGGCTTTCTAGAATATGCAGATAGATGGCAGCCGGCCATGAGCGGGAGAGCAGAGCAAATCGTGAGTAATTTGGAGCAAACAGAGGCACTGCCTGAGAGCCGTGATCGTGATACGCGCCGTCAGTTATCGTGGCGAACCGTGTTTTACGGATTTTTGCGGTCGCGACGGCGCAGGACGCGCCGCGGCGATGAGGGCGAGCCGCTGTACACGGACTGGCATCACCCGTGGTTGTTTTTCCTGGCCACGGGGACGATGTTGCTGAGCTGCATGGATGCTTTTTTCACGCTGCAGCTGCTCGATCGTGGTGCGGTCGAAATCAATCCGATCATGGCGTTAGTGATCAGCAAGAGCACGCTGACATTTGCCGCAACCAAGTTGCTGCTGACTGGCCTCGGGATTCTGATGCTCGTGTTTCTGTCGCGATGGAAAATATTCAATCTTATGCGAACCGGGATCGTCCTGACCATTTTTTTCAGTTTCTATGCATGCCTCGTCTGCTACGAGTTCGTCTACCTGCTGCGCATCTTTTAGGCCGAATACTTTTTTCCGACGACGTGCTGGTCTGTACTCTCGCCTGGTCTTTGATCCACCATTGCAAAGAAGAAACATTCGGGCTGCGGCAAACTGATTCCCTCGTGGGAGGCCTTGGGCTAAACTAGCGCCCCTTTTTTTCGGCCATCGGCCCTCAGGCCAATTATACTCAGGACCCCTGACTGTCCGTACCCATATTGCCTCATGAGCATTTCCCTGAAAGACCAATATGCGACTTCGCCATTATTCGGTAGCAATGCAGCTGCGATTGAAGCTCTGTACGAGCAATTTATCGAGAATCCAGATGCTGTGCTGGAGAGCTGGCGACATTATTTCAGGAGTCTTGGCGACGGTCAGACAGAAATTGCACACACGCCGATCCGCCGGCGTCTGCTGGAAAAGTCCCGGGCCCGCAATGGTAACGGGCGAACTACGGCCGTCGCCGCATCCAGCGTAAGCTCAGCCAACGAGAAACAAGCGGCAGTGTCCCGCCTGATCCAGGTCTATAGCCTCAGGGGACATCAAATTGCTGATCTGGATCCCCTGAAGCTCCAGGAGCGGCACGTACCCGGCGTCCTGAAAATGGACTATCTCGGCCTGACAGAGGCTGACATGAACGCGGAATTCTTTACGGGCGGTCTGGCGGGGACAGGCAGCCGCCGCATGAAGCTCCGGGATATCTACGCGCTCCTGAAGAAAATCTATTGCGGCAGGATAGGCGCAGAGTTCGCCCATGTTTCGCGTGCGAGGGAACGGCTCTGGTTGCGCAAGCATTTCGAGCAGGGCGCCGTGTCCGGTGGGCTCGAAGATGACGAACGACGATGGCTGCTCGGTCAGCTGACCTGCGCGGAAGGCATCGAGCGATATTTGCACACCCGTTTCGTGGGCCAGAAACGTTTTTCCCTGGAAGGGGGCGAGAGCCTCATTCCGATGCTCGACGATCTTATCCAGCAGGGCGGCAAGGCGGGTGTCCGTGAGTTCGTGATCGGCATGGCGCATCGCGGCAGAATCAATGTCCTGGTCAACGTGCTGGGCAAGTCTCCGGAAGACCTGTTCGAAGAGTTCGAGGGCAGTACCGACCCTGCCGAGATCAAGGGCTCGGGCGACGTCAAATATCACATGGGGTTTTCGGCGGACATGAAGACACCGGGCGGTAATGTGCATATTGCGCTCGCATTCAACCCCTCACATCTCGAGATAGTCGATCCGGTCGTGGAGGGCTCCGTACGGGCACGCCAGCAGCGTCGTGGCGACCTCGAGCGACAGGAAGTCGTACCCGTTCTCGTGCACGGTGATGCCGCATTCTGTGCACAGGGCGTGGTGACAGAAACATTTCAGATGTCGCAGACAAACGGGTTCCGAACCGGCGGGACTATTCACATCGTCGTCAACAACCAGATCGGCTTCACGACCAGCCGCCGGGACGATGCGCGTTCTACGCCATATTGCAGCGACGTCGCCAAGATGATCGAGGCACCAATATTTCATGTCAACGGTGACGATCCCGAGGCCGCGATTTTCGTCACGCGACTGGCTCTGGAATACAGGCAAAGATTCAAGAAGGACGTCGTGATCGATCTCGTTTGCTATCGGCGCCATGGCCATAATGAAGCGGACGAGCCGGCTGCAACGCAGCCGGTCATGTACTCACGGATCCGTCAGCACAATACGACCCGCGAACTCTACGCCGAAAGACTCGTCGACGCGGGTCTGATCGATGCTGCCGGCATCAGCCAGTTGCAGGAGGACTACCGCGAACGCCTCGATCGCGGACAACCCGTGCCAAGGTCGTCGCTCGGCTTGATCGGCGACGAGTTCACGGTCGACTGGCGGCCATACCTCGGCGCCGACTGGGACGAACCGGTCGATACGACGCTCAGTCCGGCGCTGGTCGCAGAACTCGGCAAATCGATCACTGCGATGCCGGCCGGGTTCGTACCGCATGGCAGGGTACAGCGCATCGTGGCCGCGCGAGTACAAATGGTGGCAGGTGAAATCGATATGGACTGGGGCTTCGCCGAAACGATGGCCTATGCCAGCCTCATAAAAAAGGGTCACAATTGCCGTCTGACCGGCCAGGACAGTGGTCGCGGCACGTTCTTTCACCGCCATGCGGTACTGCATAACCAGGCCAACCGGCAGGAATACATTCCGCTCGAGCATATTTCTGACCGGCCCTCGTCGTTCAGAATCATCGATTCCCTGCTATCCGAGGAGGCCGTCCTGGCCTTCGAGTATGG
>JAZFPY010000047.1:0-2952 GCA_036444875.1 Woeseiaceae bacterium
ATCGAGTTCCTTGTGCACATCGCTGCGCACATCGCCACGCAGCAATATCGCCAATATTTCGAGCAGACTTGATGTAGCAGCACGAGTCGCCCAGTCGGCATCGAGCTCGGTGTTATACAGCATCTGCTGGTACAGGAACTCGAGCCTGAGAAAAGTTCTCATTCGCTCATTCAGAGGCTGCTCATATTCGGCAGACCGGCGGCAGACAAGCGGCGGGGCAATCTTGGAGGCAGGCTTCGCCATGGGCGGTATTCTGCGCCACGCGGTCATTCAGGGCAAATGACGCCATTTTGCGACAGGGCCTCTTATTCGTGGTCCAACAAGGCAATATCGATGGGCTCAGCGAGTCGTGAAGCGGTTGGCCGCCAGACGCGCCTCGCAGGGAATGGCATGTCCTTTGCCAGGACTGCAACGCCGTATTGGATCATCTGGGCAGCTCTGAGTCCTTCAATATAACCTTGTTGGACCACTAGCCACTTGCCAGCGACAGGTACTCGCTGTGGAGGACATCGACCTGGCTGCGGGTGCTGCCCAGGTCGTCGTTATTGGAAATAACATCGTCGGCAATCGCCAACCGGTCTGTCCTGGAGGCCTGCGCTGCCATAATACGGCGCGCCTGGCTTTCGTCTTCTGCATCACGCGCCAACAGGCGCCTGAGTTGAGTGTCCTCGTCGCAATCCACAACCAGAATGCGGTCCATGAATTGCCGAATAGGCGATTCGACGAGCAACGGCACGACAATTATCTGATATGGGCCACCGGCCGCTGCGGACTGAGCGGCGGTCTCCGCACGAATTCTCGGATGCAAAATCGATTCGAGCTGTTCTCGCCGAGACGCGTCCGAAAACACGAGCTCGCGCATTGATCTGCGATCCAGGCGGCCGTCCGAATCAAAGACACGGCTGCCAAAGGCGGAGCGAATCTCGTCAAGTGCGGGCTTGCCCGGCTCGACAAGCTGGCGGGCCATGACGTCCGTGTCTATAACCGCTACGCCGTGCGCTGCAAAAAGGTCTGCAACTGTGCTTTTGCCGCTCGCTATACCGCCCGTCAAGCCAATTCGAAGAGGTTTGTTCACCCCACCATTATCGGCTAATTAAAGGCATCGAAGCGCATTTTTGGAAATCGCGGGGGAATTCCAGGAATGCGCTTCGATGCCCTGTTCCTTAGCCCATGAAGTCGAGATAGCCGGCAATGATCTGTTCGCCGTACAACATCGCGATCCAGCCCGCCGCCGCGAGATATGGACCGAAAGGAATCGGTACGCTGCGGTCCTGTCGGCGCAGGACGATCATCGTGACGCCGACGGTTGCGCCGACAGCAGCAGACAACAAAATGATCAGCGGCAACACTTGCCAGCCTAACCAGGCACCGAGCACGGCCAGCAGTTTGAAGTCCCCGTAACCCATGCCTTCCTTGCCTGTCAGCAGGAGGAACAGCTGATAGATGCACCACAGGCTCAGGTAACCGGCCAGGGCACCGATGATTCCCGTTTTCGGATCGACGAACAAGACATCGGCGCCCGCCATCGGATGGAACAGGCTCAGGAACAGGCCGATCCAGAGCAGCGGCAGGGAGATCGAGTCCGGGATTATTTGATGGTCGATATCAATGACGCTGATTGCGATCAGAGCCCAGGTCAGCAGGACGGCTGCAGCAGACTCCCAGCCGAAACCGAATCGCCAGGCGACGATTGCGGTCAGGATCGCCGTCAGTGCCTCGACAATGGGGTAGCGCTTTGAAATTGCTGCGCTGCAGCTGCCGCATTTCCCCCCCAGGATCAGGTAGCTCAGGATCGGGATATTCTGCGATGCCGTAATTCGTGCACCACAGGACAGGCAACGGGACCGTGGGACAACGAGGTCGAAACGCCCCTCTGGAATGTCCGTCGCCGGTGTCTCGCCGAGCTCCTTGCATTGGTCCCGCCACTCCCGTTCCATCATGATCGGCAGCCGGTAAATGACGACATTCAAAAAGCTGCCGACCAGGAGTGACAGAACGAACACCGATGCAACGAATGCTGGTGGGGAACCTAGGAAAAGCTCCTGCATGATGGCCCTCTATCAAACCATTAAAGAAACGGCGCCTCGCGGCGCCGTTCACATTCAATCATCTGTAACAATCAAGTGGTCCAATGGTCGATGCGCGTCCTCAAATAACGGATCCCATCTTGAAGATAGGCAGGTACATCGCGATTACCAGTCCGCCAACGAGAACACCAAGGATCGCCATGATCATCGGCTCGAGCAGCGAGCTCAGGTTGTCGACCGCGTTATCGACATCTTCTTCGTAGAAATCTGCGACCTTGGACGACATTTCGTCCAACGAACCGGATTCCTCACCAACTGCGATCATCTGAATGACCATATTGGGGAACAGGTCGGTGTTTTCCATTGCCTGCTGTAATCGCTGACCGGTGGCTACTTCATCTTTCATCTGCAGCACACCGACCTCATAGACGATATTACCGGTCGCTCCGGCAACGGATTCAAGCGCTTCAACGAGCGGCACGCCGGCGCTGAACATGGTTGAAAGTGTGCGCGCGTATCGCGCGATGGAAGCCTTCTGCAGTATCGGGCCAACGATCGGTAACTTGAGGGCCAAGCGGTCCAGGAAATGCCGCATCGCACGCGAGCGCTTCTTGAAGTAAAAGAACGTGGACACGAGGGCGCCTGCGACGATTGCCAGCATCCAGCCCTGCGTCCGGATGAACACCGACAGGTCGACGACCATCCTTGTAAACGCCGGCAGGTCTGCGCCGAATCCCTTGAAAAGGTCTTCGAAGGCCGGGATGACGAAAATCAGAAGAATAATGGTTACGACAAAAGCGACGACCACGACCGCAGCCGGGTAGGTCAGCGCTTTTTTGATTTTTTTCTTGATCGCCTCGGTTTTTTCTTTGTACGTCGCGATCTTGTCAAGCAGGGTCTCGAGAGCACCTGCCTGCTCGCCTGC
>JAZFPY010000048.1:0-9712 GCA_036444875.1 Woeseiaceae bacterium
CATTGTGTTGTGCAACAGTCATTGTTCGGAATCTCGTATCCTTTTTGGACCGTAGAGAAGCTCGCCTCCGGTGCTATTGGTCCAACGAGCTTATATTGATGGACCACTAGTATATAGGCCCCCAAAAGTGCCGCAAACCCTGCTGTGACAGGCCCTGCTGTGGTATTATTTCACCTCGGAATTTGCGTTAATTTTTGCGCCGAAATCCCATCCGGCGAAATAAAGAATTATTTCCGCAGTACCCAGAATTTGATGATTACGATTCCGCTCTCTGAACGGAACCGCTCCGGTTTGTTGAACACGTATGGTTGAAGTTGCAAGTGAGATTCTGTCTGTAAGCCTCGAAGAGGAGATGCAGCAGTCCTATCTCGACTACGCGATGAGCGTCATCGTCGGGCGGGCCCTGCCTGATGTCCGCGACGGCCTGAAGCCGGTACATCGACGTGTGCTGCATGCCATGCGCGAACTCGGCAACGACTACAACAAGTCCTACAAGAAGTCGGCTCGCGTCGTCGGCGACGTGATCGGCAAATACCATCCGCACGGCGATACTGCTGTCTACGACACGATTGTCCGTATGGCCCAGCCATTTTCCATGCGTTATCTGCTGGTCGACGGGCAGGGTAACTTCGGTTCTGTCGATGGCGATGCGCCGGCGGCAATGCGTTATACCGAGGTGAGGATGTCGCGGATCGCACATGAGATTCTGGCGGACATCGACAGGGAAACGGTCGATTTTGTCGAGAACTATGACGGCTCCGAGAGCGAGCCGACCGTTATGCCAACACGAGTGCCCAATTTGCTCGTCAACGGTTCGTCCGGTATCGCCGTCGGCATGGCAACAAATATTCCGCCTCACAATCTGAATGAGATCGTGGACGCCTGTCTTGCCCTGATTGACAAGCCATCTATCGATATCGCCGAGCTTATGGAACATGTTCCGGGCCCGGATTTCCCGACAGCGGGCATCATCAACGGCGCACAAGGCATCAATTCAGCTTATCGAACGGGGCGCGGTCGCGTGTACGTGCGCGCGCGCACCAGCATCGAGCCACTCGAGAAGGGCGGGCGCGAAGCGATCGTGATCACGGAACTGCCCTACCAGGTCAACAAAGCCCGCCTGATCGAAAAGATAGCCGATCTGGTCCGCGAAAAACGCATCGAAGGGATCAGCGAACTCCGCGACGAGTCCGACAAGGATGGCATGCGAGTTGTTATCGAGCTACGGCGTGGCGAAATAACGGACGTCGTACTCAACAACCTTTACAAGCACACGCCACTGCAGAGTGTGTTTGGCATCAACATGGTGGCATTGCAGGACGGGCAGCCGAAGCTCATGAATCTGAAGCAGATTCTGGAGGCTTTCCTGAGACATCGCCGGGAGGTTGTCACAAGGCGAACAATATTCGACCTGCGCAAGGCTCGGGACAGGGCGCATGTCCTGGAAGGACAGTCCGTCGCACTCGCCAACATCGACGAAGTCATCGCTTTGATCAAGGCTTCGAAATCTCCGGCAGAGGCGAAAGACCGCCTGATGGCCAGGAGCTGGCCGCCAGGTGCCGTTACCGATATGGTCAAGAGCGCCGGCAAGACTGACACGCGGCCCGATTCGCTCGAGGAGGGTTACGGCGTGATTGACGGTGAGTATCGTCTGTCAGCTGTCCAGGCACAGGCGATTCTGGATCTGCGCCTGCACCGCCTGACTGGCCTTGAGCAGGAAAAAATACTAAATGAATACAAAGAGATACTAGGTAAAATTAAAGAATTTTCAAACATACTTGCTGACCCTGATGAGCTGCTCAGGGTGATCCGTGCGGAGCTCATAGAAATCCGTGATGCCTTTGGTGACGAGCGCCGCACTGAAATCATAAAAGACCATACCGATCTGAGCGATGAGGATCTGATTCCACAAGAAGAAGTTGTCGTTACGCTTTCTCATGGCGGCTACGCGAAGGCCCAGCCAGTCGGCGCCTACCAGGCGCAGCGTCGCGGCGGCCGTGGCCGTTCCGCTACCAAGGTCAAGGACGAGGACTTCATCGACAAGCTGTTTGTGGCAAACACGCACGACACGCTGTTGTGTTTCTCGAGCCGCGGCAAAATGTACTGGCTCAAGGTATATCAAGTTCCGCAGGCTAGCCGGGGTTCGCGCGGCAAGCCAATCGTCAATCTGTTGCCGCTCGAGGAAGACGAAAGAATCAATGCCGTGTTGCCGACGAAAGAGTTTGATGCAAGCAACTTTGTGTTTATGGCGACCAGTCGCGGTACGGTCAAAAAGACACCGTTGAGCCTGTTTTCACGCCCGCGCGCAAGCGGCATCATCGCCATCGACCTCAGGAACGACGATCGACTCGTCGATGTAGCCATCACCGATGGCAAGAGAGAGATAATTCTTGTCGCAAGCAGCGGCAAGGCGATTCGCTTCAAGGAAGAAGATGTGCGGCCAATGGGTCGTGGTGCTGCGGGAGTCCGCGGCATAAGACTGTCCCCGGGGCATGACGTGATCGCTTTGTGTGTTGTTGGCGATGGATTGTTACTGTCCGCGACTGCGAACGGCTACGGCAAGCGCACCGCCGTCGATGAATTTCCGGTTCAGGGCCGCGGCGGCCAGGGCGTGATAGCGATCCAGACATCCGCAAGAAACGGCAGGACGGTTGGCGCACTTCAGGTCATGGAGGACGACGAGATCATGCTGATCAGTTCCAGCGGAACGTTAGTGCGCACGCCGGTCAGCGAAATCTCGATCATTGGCCGCAATACCCAGGGGGTCAGATTAATCCGTGTGCAATCGGGCCAACGTTTGGTTGGTTTGGCCCGCATAGAATCAATAGAGGATGAAGACGAGTAAAAAATTCTTCATAATCAAAGATTTAGTACTGCGCGCCTCTTAAAGAATCTAGCACCCGAAGGTTGCCCCCAGGATAAAGATCCCAGCGTCATGTCTCGCGTCTACAATTTCAGCGCTGGCCCCGCCGCACTGCCACTCGAAGTCCTTGAGAGGATTCGCGAAGACATTCCAGACTGGCACGGCAGCGGCATGTCCGTCATGGAGGTCAGTCACCGGGGCAAGGCTTTCATGGAGGTCGCTGCGAAAGCCGAGCAAGACGTGCGCGATCTGCTGGCAATTCCTGACGATTACAGCGTGTTGTTCCTGCAGGGTGGTGCGACACTGCAGTTTGCGATGGCGCCGCTGAATCTCACGCAGGTTGGCGACACCGTTGATTACGTACAGACCGGCAGCTGGTCCAGGAAAGCAATTGCGGAGGCATCGAGATTTTGCGACGTCAATATTGCGGCGGACAGCAGCGATACCAATTTTTGCCATATTCCGCCGGAAGACGAGTGGCAGAAGACCACAAACGCGGCATATCTGCACTACACGCCGAACGAAACGATAGGTGGCGTGGAATTCCACTTCATCCCGGAAACGGGCGAGGTGCCGCTAGTTGCGGACATGTCGAGCACAATCCTGTCCCGGCCCATTGATGTGAGTCGCTTCGGCGTCATTTATGCCGGCGCACAAAAAAATATCGGTCCGGCAGGTATCACGCTGGTCATCGTGCGCAATGACCTGCTGGATCGGAAACGGGCAGATGCGCCGACACTCCTGACCTACAAGGCGTTTGCGGACTCCGGCTCAATGACGAACACACCGCCGACGTTCGCCTGGTACGCCGCTGGTCTGGTGTTCGAGCACCTTAAGGCCCGGGGCGGGATTGCGGCAGTTGCTGAAATCAACGAAAGAAAAGCCGCGAAGCTGTACAAGGTAATCGATGACTCTGATTTGTATAGCAATCCGGTGCAGGCAGACTGCCGATCCCGGATGAATGTACCGTTTGTCTTGCGAGACTCGGGCCTGGACGCAAGATTTCTGGATGAAGCGGAGTCAGCAGGCCTGATGAACCTGAAAGGTCACCGCGCGGTTGGCGGAATGCGGGCATCCATCTATAACGCGATGCCGGAAGACGGTATCGATGCTTTAATCGGTTTCATGCAGGAGTTTGAGAAAGGGAATGGGTAGGTACGCGCTGCATGCTTCTTAAGCCCTGAGCCCCAATAAAATCTAATGTACAAGATCCTTACATTGAACAATATCGCGGTCGCCGGCTTGCGGCGTCTGCCACGCGAGCGATACGAAGTTGCTTCGGAAATCGCGCATCCGGATGCGATTATTTTGCGCTCACACGACATGCATGACATGGATATTCCTGAATCCGTCGTCGCAATCGGTCGAGCGGGTGCGGGAGTGAACAACATTCCAATTGAAAAGCTGAGCGTGCGAGGCGTTCCGGTGTTCAATGCGCCGGGTGCCAACGCGAATGCGGTAAAAGAACTGGCAATTGCCGGCCTGTTGCTCGCGGCGAGAAATATCTGTCCCGCATGGAAATATGTCCGGGGCTTGCAGGACGCCGGCGATGATCTGGAGAAAAAAATTGAGGCCGGCAAGAAACAGTTCCTTGGCTTCGAACTCCCAGGCCGCACGTTTGGCGTTGTCGGCCTCGGCGCCGTCGGCGTCGAAGTCGCCAATGCTGTGCTCACGCTCGGCATGAAAGTGGTCGGCTTCGACCCACAGATCACGGTGCGGCGCGCCTGGCAATTGTCATCAGGAGTCGAGCAAACGGAAACGCTGGACCACCTGTTCAAGATGTCCGATGTCGTTTCAATGCACGTGCCTCTCATTAACGGGACGCGCGGGCTCGTCAATCGCGACAGGCTTGCGCTCATGCGTCGGGGCGGTGTGCTCATCAACTTCGCGAGAGGTCGCGTCGTCGACAATGAGGCTGTACTCCAGTCACTGAACAACGGCCATTTGCGCGCTTACGTCTGCGACTTCCCGACAGCCGAACTTATCGCCCACCCACAGGTGATTGCGCTGCCTCATCTCGGGGCGTCGACCGTGGAGGCGGAGGAGAACTGCGCGATCATGGTCGCCGAGAACGTCAAAGACTATCTCGAAAACGGAAATATCCGGCACTCGGTGAATTTTCCGGAGGTCGTCATGCCAAGAGCAGATGCCTGGCGCATCACGTTTGCCAACGCGAATGTACCCAACATGGTTGGTCAGATCTCGACCTGCCTGGCGCACGCCGGTCTCAACATCGAAGATCTGCTGAACAAATCCCTGGGTGAACTCGCCTATACGGTGGTAGATCTTGATGGCCCGGTTCCCGACAAGACAATGGAGGCACTGCAACAGATCGACGGTGTTCTGGCATTGCGAAATCTCGGTAAGCCTTTATCCTGAGGTGCCTCGGATGAGACCGCAGAATTTCAGGCAAGACAGATGGTGAAGACGCGCAAACAAGAAGCCCGGAAACCGGATATCTCGGACGTGCGCAAGCGTATCGACGAGGTCGACAGGAAGATTCAGGCGCTGATCAGCGAACGCGCGAGATTTGCGCAGCAAATCGGCATTTCGAAAGGAAAGATGGCCGAAGCTGTCGACTATTACCGGCCCGAACGGGAAGCGGAGGTATTGCGCAGTGTACTCGAACGCAATGATGGGCCCTTGCGTGACGAGGAAATGCTGCGCCTGTTTCGCGAGATCATGTCGGCCTGTCTCGCGCAACAGGAGCCGCTGAAAATTGGATTCCTGGGACCGGAGGGAACATTTACGCAGGCTGCAGTTTACAAGCACTTCGGTCATTCCATCAGAGCCCTGCCGTTCGCCACGATCGATGAAGTATTTCAGGAAGTAGAAAGTGGTGCTGCGGATTTCGGTGTTGTTCCGATTGAGAACTCCAGCGAGGGAACCGTCAATAACACGCTCGACATGTTTCTGACCTCGCCGCTCAAGATCGGTGGCGAAGTCGAGCTGCGCATCGAACAGCATTTGCTCGGGCGGATGGCTTCGCTTGAGTCGATCGAACGCATCTGCGCTCACGAGCAGGCGCTGGCGCAGTGCAGGGGATGGCTTAGGGAATACTTGCCCCGTGTTGAGCTGATCGGCGCAAGCAGTAACGCAGCCGGTGCAAGGCGTGCGAGGGACGAAGGCGGTACGGCGGCGATAGGCAGCGACGCAGCGGCCGAGGTCTACGACCTCAAGATCCTCGTTAACAACATCGAAGATCGCGCCGACAACGCGACCCGCTTCCTGGTTGTTGGACGTGAGTTGCTCTCGGCGAGCGGCCAGGACAAGACCACGATTCTTGTGTCCGCAGGACACACTGAGGGGGCCGGTGTCTTGCACACATTATTGCAACCATTGGCGACTCACGGCGTGAGTATGACTCGCATAGAATCCCGGCCTTCCAGGCGTAAGAACTGGGACTACGTATTCTTCATTGACCTGGAAGGTCATGCCGAAGAATCACCACTGGCGGAAGCCCTCGAGGAACTCGAAAAACGCAGCTCGTTGTTTCGGATTCTGGGCGCGTACCCGACAGCGGTTAGTTGACTCGCACCGGGTCTGCCCTTTTGGACTACGTTATCGAACCCACTGCTTTGACAAGCGGTACGGTCTGCGTACCCGGCGACAAGTCGATTTCTCACCGCGCGCTGATACTGGGCGCGATTGCCGACGGGCAGACCGAAGTCGAGGGATTCCTGGCAGGAGAAGATTGTCGTCATACGCTTGCGGCACTGCGCAGTCTCGGCGTCTCCATCGATCACGTCGACGATGTAACGGTCCGGATCGACGGTGTTGGTATGAGCGGACTCAGTGAGCCTGGGGAACCGTTGGATTTCGGCAATTCCGGCACAGGCATGCGACTGCTGGCAGGACTGCTTTGCGGGCAACGTTTCGACAGTACGCTTACCGGCGATGAATCTCTCACTGCGCGCCCGATGCAAAGGATCATTGAACCGCTGTCTTTGATGGGGGCGAGTATCGATAGCGATGATGGCAGGCCGCCCCTCCTTATTCACGGGGGCTACGAGCTGGCCGGTATCGACTATGCGCTGCCGGTTGCGAGTGCGCAGGTCAAATCCGCAATCCTGCTCGCCGGCCTGTTCGCGAAAGGCGAGACGTCTGTTATGGAACCGGCCGTCACGAGAGACCATACCGAACGAATGTTGAAGTTGATGGGAGCCAATATCGAGAGTGACAGCGGCCGAATCACGGTTCAGGCAACAGGGCAGCTCAACGCAACAAAAATACAGGTGCCGGGCGATCTTTCATCGGCAGCATTTCTGATTCTGGCAGCGCTGATTGCCGAGGACGCCGAAATAGTGATCCGAAGTGTTGGCGTCAATCCGACTCGCACCGGATCCATAGACATATTAAGAGAAATGGGAGGTGACATCAGTATCGAGAGCCCACAACTCCGGGGCCAGGAGCCGGTCGCCGATATTCGCGTACGGTCGTCTGCGCTGCATGGCATTGCCGTCGACTCGTCACTTGTATCGCTTGCAATCGACGAGTTTCCCGTGTTGTTTATTGCCGCTTCGGTAGCAAAAGGAACCACGCGATTCTCGGGAATTGGAGAGCTGCGCGTTAAGGAGAGCGATCGTATTACTGCAATGGCCGAGGGATTACGACAGATGGGTGTCAACATCGATGAGTCCGAAGATGGTGCAGAGATCCACGGTGGCGAACTGGCCGGCGGGACTGTCGATAGTCACGGGGATCATCGGGTTGCGATGTCGTTCGCCGTCGCGGCAACGGTCGCAAAAGCCGCCCTCCGGGTACGTAATACCGATGCGGTCGATACCTCGTTTCCTGGTTTCTCCGCTGTCCTGGGCTCTCTTGGAGTTAATTTGAGCACCGAGCGAGCGGACCAACAATGACTGCCGGGGCCCAACACCCAAACGCGCCTGTTGTGGCGATTGATGGCCCTGTCGGTTCGGGTAAGGGCACGATCGCCCGCCGGGTGGCGACTTCGCTCGGTTGGCACCTGCTCGATAGCGGCGCACTGTATCGGCTGGTCGCTCTGGCCTCCGTCAAGCGAGGTGTGGCCGAAACTGAGGAAGAGGGCCTGGCTGCATTGGCCAGCGACCTGTCTGTCGAATTCGAGACCGATCAAAGCGGCAATGCCCGTATTTTCCTGGATGGGGAAGACGTGACCATCGACATCCGGAGCGAGGAGTGTGGCCGGGTGGCGTCCAGTGTAGCCGCGTTTTCCGGCGTTCGAGCGGCGCTGCTCGAGGTACAAAGAGGTTTTCGGAAGCAACCGGGTTTGGTCGCCGACGGCAGGGATATGGGGAGCACGGTTTTCCCCAATGCTATCCTCAAAGTCTATCTGACAGCCAGTGCCGAAGAGCGGGCGAAAAGGCGTCATAAGCAGTTGAAAGACAAAGGTATTGATGTTAGCCTTCCGGCCCTTTCGCGGGACATCGAAGATCGTGACCGGCGGGATTCCGAGCGAACGGTAGCCCCGCTAAGGCCCGCCGCGGATGCCAGATTACTGGACTCCAGTGGGCAGTCGATCGACGAGGTCACCCAGATTGTATTGAACTGGGTGGCGGAGCTCGAAAAAGGATAATAGAGATTTCGTGCGAATCGGACACGGTAGTCCGATTTTTATTATTGGTAACCGTCTGCCGATGGATGCGGTGGGATGTTTGGGTTGAGAATCGGTCAATCGGTTCTTTGGTTTAATCTAATGTCTGAAAGTTTTGCTGAATTATTTGAAGAAACATTTGCCAGTCAACAAATAAAGCCAGGTACCATTATCACCGGTACCGTTGTCGCAGTTAACGACGATGTCGTGATTGTCACCGCCGGCCTCAAGTCTGAGGCCATTATCCCAATCGTACAATTTCAGGACGAGAATGGTGAAACTGACATCTCGATAGGTGACGAGATAGAGGTTGCACTCGACGCCGTTGAAGACGGTTTCGGGGAAACCCGCCTTTCCCGTGAAAAAGCGATCCGCGCACGCACCTGGATCGAGCTTGAAAAAGCCTTCGAGAATGGTGAAGTCGTGCAGGGCGTTATCAACGGCCGCGTCAAAGGCGGATTCACCGTTGAGATCGAAAGCGTGAGAGCGTTTTTGCCGGGTTCGCTTGTCGACGTCCGGCCGGTACGGGATCCGGCATACCTGGAAGGTAAGAGCCTTGAGTTCAAAGTCATCAAGCTGGATCAGCACCGCAACAATGTAGTGGTGTCCAGACGTGCTGTCGTTGAGCAGGAATACAGCGCCGAACGTGAAGCGCTGCTCGAGAGTCTGCACGAGGGCAGTACCGCTAAAGGCATCGTCAAGAATCTGACCGATTACGGCGCGTTCGTCGACCTGGGCGGTATCGATGGTTTGTTGCACATCACGGACATGGCGTGGAAGCGCGTCAAGCACCCGTCCGACGTCGTAAATGTCGGCGACGAAATCGAAGTCAAAATTCTGAAGTTCGATCGTGAACGTCAACGCGTGTCGCTTGGCATCAAGCAGCTCGGCGATGACCCATGGCACGATCTGGGACGCCGTTATCCGCCGAACACCCGGCTTTTCGGCAAGGTCACGAACGTCGCCGACTATGGTTGCTTCGTTGAAATCGAAGAGGGTGTCGAAGGCCTCGTACACGTCTCGGAAATGGATTGGACAAACAAGAACGTCAATCCATCACGCGTCGTGCAGGTCGGCGAGGAAGTCGAGGTTTTGGTTATCGAGATCGATGAAGAGCGCCGGCGAATTTCATTGGGTATCAAACAGTGTCAAACGAATCCATGGGCTGAGTTCTCAGCTACGGTCAATCGCGGCGATAAGGTGACCGGTCAAATCAAATCGATTACGGACTTCGGTATCTTTATCGGTCTCGAAGGCGGCATTGATGGTCTCGT
>JAZFPY010000049.1:0-4395 GCA_036444875.1 Woeseiaceae bacterium
GGGTCGACGAATACCGCCGCAATCTCGAGCAAGGCATCGGTTTTCGCGTTGAAACCACCCGTCTCGACATCGACGACGACGGGCAGGAAGCCACGAAAGCGTTCGGCAATCGAGAATGGCCTGCTCACGATCGTGCTTACAGCCAGTCTGGTTTGTCGAGCGCGCGTTGGTCGAGAATCAGATTCAATGTATACCGCACGCCGAATCCCGTGATTTCTGTCGGAATGTGCGCAAGGCCGCCTTTTCGGGCCCCGGCACTCAAGTCGATGTGTACCCAGGGAACATCGTTTTCTATGAACTCATTGAGAAATACAGCGGCCAGAATATGGTCGCCGCCGCCGTTCGGTGCGCACTGTTTCAAATCTGCGATATCGCTTTTTATGTCGGACAGAAACTCCTTGGCGACAGGAAACGGCCAGACACGTTCGCCGCTCTCGCGGCCGGTTCTTTTCAAGACCGGATGCCAATCCGGTCGATTCGTGAATATGCCGCTGTAACGTGTCGTAATCGCGTTCATGCATGCTCCGGTCAGCGTCGCGTAATCGACGATCAGCCCCGGGTTTTCTCTGCTGGCAAATACCAGGGTGTCGGCAAGTGCCATGCGTCCTTCCGCGTCCGTATGAATCGTCTGAATCGTCTTGCCATTGGCGGCTTCGACGACGTCCTGTGACTTATACGCTTCGGGACCGGTGCGATTTTCGGTGATGGCGAGCCAGCAATCGACAGCGTAAGGCAGTTCGAGTCTGGAAATCGCAAGCAACGTTCCGACGGCCACTGCGCTCCCCTGCATGTCCGTATGCATATCCAGCATCGAGGTAAATGGTTTCAGATTGGTGCCACCGGTATCGAAAATGATTCCTTTCCCGACCAGGCTAAGTACAGGTGCTGCCGATTTTGCAGCGGGGCGATAACGAAGGCGGACGATTGCCGCGCTGTCGTTTTCGTTTCCCTGCGCGACGGCCAGAAATGCGCCGGCGCCCAGTTTTTCAAGTTCACCGACGTCAAATTTCTTGAATTGCCAGCCATGCTGTGACGACAGTTCCTGGAGGAGTTTCGTATAAGCTGCGGCGTCGAGTTTGTTCGGCGGCAGTGCCGTCAGCCACCGGGCCAGGTTATTCCCCTCAGCCTCGGCACTTTCCCGGTCGAAGTTGGCTGCTTCGTCAAGGCCAATGACCCTGATGCTCTTGATGCTCGCATGGGAGTCTGTTGATTTGAATGCGGGCATCGACAAACCTGCGGCAAGCGCGGCGGCGGCGATGTTTTTTGCGATCCGTAGTTGATCCTTTGCATCAAATCCCAGGACCCAGATGCCAACGCAGCCTGCTTTCTCGGCCGTGGCGGCGCTGATCAGTTTTCTACCGAGCGTAAGCTCTTTGAACGCATCAGTATCGGGTGAAACCGTTCCGACCAGCACACGCGTCTGGCGTTTGTTATTCAGTCGCGTCTCGGCAGCCGGCACAGTGCCTTTCGATCGCCGCCGCATCAGGTTCTTGATCTTGTTGCCTTGCTGGACCTTGCGCCAAAGTTGGGACGGTACTTTTTTCGGCAGGATCAGGAGCAGCTGATCGATACCGGCAAGGACCTTGCTGCCGGGTGCAGCAGTCGTATGAGTAATTCTGATGCTCTTGTTAATCTTGTTGTTTTCAGGAAGCAGGCTCTGCATATCAGTGATAACCTAAGGGTTGCGCTTGACCGATTGCGCGCAAGACCCGAAGATATCGCCCGCCCCGGGGGACGGTACGAGCCGGCGCGGCTGAGCGGTGATCCTAGCAGGACACCTTGTTGAATTCACGCAGCGAAGCTGTGTGAGATCATCGCATGAAATAATATGGGTATTTTATGAGCGATTTCAGCCGATTTGACGACGTCGATCCCGCCGAGACACGTGAGTGGCTGGAGTCGATCGATTCAGTCCTCAGTCAGCATGGTCCCGAGCGCGCTCATTTTCTCCTGAATCAAATGATCGACTTTGCGCGCCGCTCCGGCGCGTATCTGCCTTACAGCCCCAACACCGCCTACGTGAATACGATTGCCACCGGCAGGCAGCCCGAATATCCGGGTGATCGTGCCGTCGAACGACGCATCGAGGCCTATATTCGCTGGAACGCAATGGTAATGGTCGTTCAGGCAAACAGGGTGAGTAGCGAGTATGGCGGCCACATCTCGAGTTATGCCTCATCGGCAACTTTGTATGAAGTCGGTTTCAATCATTTCTGGCGGGCCGCCACCGAACAGCATGGCGGTGACCTGATTTTCTTCCAGGGACATTCGTCGCCCGGTATTTACTCGCGAGCCTTTCTCGAAGGGCGGCTGAATGAGGGCCAGCTCAACCGGTTTCGTAAGGAAGTCGGTGGCGGCGGGCTTTCTTCCTATCCGCATCCCTGGCTGATGCCGGAGTTCTGGCAGTTTCCGACCGTGTCGATGGGCCTCGGTCCGATGATGGCGATTTACCAGGCACGTTTCATGCGGTATCTCGAGCATCGCGAGATGATTGCACCGAGCGACCGCAAGATCTGGTGTTTTCTCGGAGACGGCGAGATGGACGAGCCAGAGTCCATGGGCGCCATCACGATGCCGGTGCGGGAAGGTCTCGACGACCTGATTTTCGTCGTGAACTGTAATCTGCAGCGCCTTGACGGCCCGGTTCGCGGCAACGGAAAAATCATCCAGGAACTCGAGGCGGCATTCGGCGGAGCCGGCTGGAATGTCATCAAGGTGATCTGGGGTTCGCGTTGGGACCCGCTGCTTGCCAGAGACCACAGCGGCTTGTTGCGTCGCGTGATGGAAGAGTGCGTCGACGGTGAGTATCAAAATTTCAAATCGAAGGGCGGCGCTTACGTGCGCGAGCATTTCTTCGGTAAATATCCGGAAACCGCGGAAATGGTCACCAATATGTCCGACGAGGAAATCTGGCGGCTCAATCGAGGTGGCCACGATTCGCGCAAGGTTTACGCCGCCTATCACAGTGCGGTGCGCCACAAGGGTCAGCCAACGATCATCCTTGCGAAGACCGTCAAGGGATTCGGCCTGGGCTCAGCAGGCGAAGGTCAGAATATTGCGCACCAGCAGAAGAAACTGGACATCGATGCCCTGAAGGACTTCCGGGACCGATTCAACATTCCGGTATCGGACAAAGAGATCGAAGATGTTCCCTACTGCAAGCCGAAGCCTGACAGTTCGGAGATCGAGTACCTGCACGAACAAAGAAAGGCGCTCGGCGGTTATCTGCCCAAGCGACGAACGAAATCGAAACCGTTGCCGGTGCCACCAATCGAGATTTTCAAAACACAACTCGAGGGAACCGGAGAACGCGAGGTATCGACGACGATGGCGTTCGTTCGAATGCTGACGGCGCTTATTCGCGACAAACAGATTGGCCGGTACATCGTGCCGATTGTGCCGGATGAAGCCAGAACATTTGGTATGGAAGGCATGTTCCGTCAGGTCGGCATTTATTCTTCCGCGGGGCAACTCTACACGCCGCAGGATGCGGATCAGCTCATGTATTACCGGGAGGACAAGAAGGGGCAGATCATCGAGGAAGGCATCAACGAGGCCGGCGCTTTCTGTTCCTGGCTGGCATCCGGTACGTCCTACAGCAATCATGACGTTCAAACCGTGCCGTTCTATATCTTTTACTCGATGTTCGGCTTCCAGCGCGTTGGTGACTTCATTTGGGCGGGCGGAGATTTACAGTCGCGGGGATTCCTTATCGGCGGCACGGCCGGCCGGACGACGCTGGCAGGTGAAGGCCTGCAGCATCAGGACGGGCACAGTCTCGTCAACGCATCAACGGTGCCGAACTGCGTTTCTTATGATCCGACCTATGCCTATGAGCTGGCGATCATTATCCAGGACGGACTGCGGCGCATGATCGGCGAGCAGGAGAACATTTTTTATTACATCACCTGCATGAACGAGAACTACGTGCACCCGCCGATGCCTGCCGGCGTCGAGGACGGCATTCTCAAGGGTATGTACCTGTTGCAGGTCGGCAGCCAGGGTCAGATACGTCCCCAGTTGATGGGCTCCGGCACGATTCTAAGGGAAGTGCTCGGCGCTGCCGAGTTGCTTTTCAAGGATTTCGGCATCCCGTCCGACGTGTGGTCGGTAACGAGCTTTAACGAGTTGCGCCGCAGTGCGCTGGACACGGAACGCTGGAACCAGCTACATCCCGAAGACACGCCGCGAGAGAGTTACCTGGAGAAGTGCCTCGCGAACCGGAACGGACCGTTCGTCGCCGCGACGGACTATATGAGGATCGTGCCCGAGCAGATTCAGCATTGGGTGCCGGGCCGGTATGTGACGCTCGGGACCGACGGCTTCGGCCGCAGCGATGGCCGCAAGGCGCTACGGCAGTTCTTCGAAGTCGACAAGCGATATATCACTGTCACG
>JAZFPY010000050.1:0-23576 GCA_036444875.1 Woeseiaceae bacterium
CGCCAGGCGCTCGGCCTTGCCTTCATAGTCAAAGATACCCCCTTAACGCCGTCGTGCGTTCCGACAGGTCGGTGATCCTTAGTTTTATCCGGCCGGTTTCCATTGCGATAAATGCTGTCTGCGCAAAACGCGGCATGTTAACACGGGACTATTTGCTCCACGATCAACTGCGCTGTCTCGACGCCGCGGAATTCGTTTACGTCGAGCCGATAGGCCAGCCTGACCGGGCCCCGGATTGGCAATCCTGCCTGGTGGAATGCGATCGCGTCGATAACTGCCTTACCGTTCGCCGGCTGGACTCGCATTTTCAGGTGGTTCTCGCCGACAACCCGTTGATCGACGACGGAGAAATCGCCGCTCCACATCGGTTCCGGAAATCCGGCGCCCCATGGTCCGGATTCTCGCAGCAGGCTCGCAAATTGCAGGTTCATGGAATCCGGCGGCAGCGTGCCGTCGGTCAACAACGCACCGCTGAAATCGGCCGTCGGATAAAGCCGCTTTATTTGTTCGGACGCGCAATCGGCAAACTCGGCAAAATGCGCCTGCGGGAGATTCAGGCCCGCCGCCATCGCATGACCGCCGAATTTGGATATCAGGCCGGGACGCGTCGTCGCAACAGACTCAAGCAAGTCTCGGACATGCACGCCCGGGACCGAACGCGCAGATCCTTTTAGCTCTCCCCCGTCATCGCGCGCAAACGCAATGACCGGGCGATGACAGCGCTCGCGCACGCGGGATGCAATCAGGCCGACGATACCCTGGTGCCACGACTCGTCATAGAGACACACACAGGCGGGCAAGCGTCGATCGTCCATGGCATCGACATAGGCGAACGCCTGGTCACGCATTTTCGTTTCAATGTGCCGTCGTTCACTGTTGATGCGGTCCAGTGTCGCGGCATACCTGTCAGCCAATGCGGGGTCATCTGTGAGCAGACATTCGATGCCGACCGACATGTCTTCGAGTCGCCCTGCGGCGTTCAGCCTTGGCCCGACAACGAAGCCGAGATCCGAGCTTACGGCGCGTCGAATCGCTCGGCCCGACTGCTTCAACAGTGCCTGTATGCCCGGCACCGCTTTGCCGGCCCGTATCCGTTCCAATCCCTGCCTGACCAGGATGCGATTGTTGTGATCGAGCGTAACGACATCAGCGACGGTTCCCAATGCCACGAGATCGAGATATGTCGCCGGTTTCCTTGCTGCGCCTTCGACACCTTCTAACTCGAGAGCCCGCCCGAGCGCCGCCATCAGATAAAACGCGACACCGACACCGGCCAGGTGCCGGCTGGGAAAGCCGCTGTCAGAAAGATTTGGATTGACCATTGCTGCCGCGTCGGGCATTTCAGTGCCAGGCAGGTGGTGATCGGTAATCAGCACCGGGATACCGAGGCGTTCGGCCTCGGCAACGCCGGCGATGCTGGAGACGCCATTATCTACCGTGACCAGCAAGGCCGGTGATCGCCCGGCAGCAACACGTACTATTTCCGGTGTCAGCCCGTAACCGAACTCAAATCGATTCGGCACAAGATAATCGACGTTCACAAAACCAAAATCCCGAAGGCAACGGAGCACGAGTGCCGTACTGGTCGCACCATCGGCATCAAAATCACCGATGACGGTGACATGCCTGTCGCGATACTCGAGGAGCAGATCGACGGCGTCGGCAACCCCGTTCAATGAGCTGATCGGCGCGAGCTTGTTCAGGCTGTGGTCCAGCTCCTCCGGGCTGGAGATGCCGCGCGCAGCATAGACGCGTGCGAGCACGGGATCGAAATCGTGAAGCGCATCGAGCACAGCAGGTTCTGGAACGCGTCTTGTCTGTAGTGGCCGGTATGGAGTCATCGATAATGTTTTACAACAGTTCCGATAATCGGCGCCACAAGCGAAAAGCGTCGAATCGACCAACTTCGGCTGTCAGTCCGTCGCGAAACAACAAGACCAGCTTGTTCAGCCGACCAGTTTTCAATAATTCGCGAAGCTCCTCGAAATACGCTGCCAGCAAATCGCCGCCCTTGCTGGATGCCGGGGTCACGACAACGAGATCTTTGATTGCGATGTCGAGACATTTTGCGAAATTCCCCGGCCACGGCTCCATGACCCCTGTGCAACTTTCCCAGTAGCCCTTGAGCAGCGGGTCACCGCCGAACAGGGGCGGCATCTTTTGCACCGTTTTCTGCGGCGCCTTGCCGCCGCCCCAGAACCAGACCGAATTGACCGGCATCAGGCCCTGCGCTTCGCGCCGCTGATTGATCTCGTGGTCGTGGAGGCACATCTGCATTTCGCCGGACAGCCTGAGATATCCGGCCGCGGACTCGCCGGACGGCATGAATTCGTCCGGCTCCTGGCCGTCAATGACCGCTGCCGACACCGACGCGGTTGCCAGCGCCTCGTCGCCCCGCAGATAACCATATTTGCCGACGCGCACGAATGCGAAGCTCGTATCATCGCCCAGCGACTTCTGCAGGAAGTCGAAGATGGCCCGCAAATCCGACCCGGGCCACTGCGCTCCTGTGAGCGCATACAGACACAAATGATCCAGCCTCGCTTCCAGGTGGACCGGGTCGGCGGCAGCAACCCATACGTTCGGCCGATCGCCGGTCTGACCCCATAGTCTGAGCGCCGCCAGTCCCGCCTCGACCGGCGCTAGACCGACCGCGGACAGCACCCTCGCGAATATCTCCCGGGGTGAGTCGGAAACCCGCAGCGACGCACGGGAAAGCCAGCGACGGTCTCTGTCACTGCTGATGCGCCCGGCCATTGCCGCCGGTAGCACGATCACCGCTTTTCTGCTTTTACCTTTATCCTTCAAGGACTTAAAACCCTTTCATCTCCGGCATAGCAAGTTTCTTTCCGTCCCGCAGCACATCTTTGTATGATGATGCGGCGGCCGGGAAACATGCCGCGGTCCCCAGTGGTCCAACAAGGCTATATTGATGGACCACTGGCATGGTAACGAATCTGCCGGGACGGACAAGCAACGCACCGTAGCGGACAGCGCTTTGAAATTTACAAGGCATCAGATTTCCAGTATCACCATTCGCCACGTCGAACCGGGGGCGATCAAGATCGGCGACAAACTCGTGCGCGATAACATCGCGCTCACGGCCGATGAAATTATTCACGAGTGGCAGGCTTCAGTCATCGAGGAGCTGACCGAGGACGATTTCGAGCCGCTGCTCGCATCGGAACCGGAGCTGATCTTGCTCGGTACAGGCGCGTTGTCCGTTTTTCCGCCTCGCGAACTCGTCTTTTCCTTAGCCCGGCGCGGCATCGGTCTCGAGACGATGGACACGGCCGCCGCATGCCGCACGTTTAATATCCTTATCGGCGAGGGCCGCCGGGTCGCTGCGGTGCTGATCGTCAAGGAAGAATAAAGAATAAAAGAGATTGGGGTCGAACCGCTAAGAGCTCTTAGCGGTTCGACCCCAATTAGTCGAGCATCGAATCGCTGAAAATACCGTGGCTCTCCATCATGCTGCGCAGGTTTCCCAGGGCATCGAGCTGAATCTGGCGCACTCGCTCCCGGGTCACCCCGATTCTTCTGCCGGTCTCCTCCAGCGTCAGGCGACGATAACCGTGCAATCCGAATCGCCATTCAACGACGGCCCGTTGTTTGTTGCTGAGCTTGAACACCCATGCATCGAGGATTGCATTGACCCGTTCCTGCTGGGCACATTGTGCGGGTTCGGCATCGTGTCTCGCCGGCAGGGAATCGAGTGCTGCGCGTTCATCGTCGGAATTGCTGGAGCGGATCGTGACGCGCTCGTGTAATGCCAGCAGCCTCTCGACATCGGCTACGTCCTTGTCCAGGTAGTCGGCAATGTCTGCCGCCGTTGGATGGCGGTCCCGGGCCTGTCGCAGGCGCCGTGATGCACGAATACAGGTATTGATCTCCTTGATCACGTGGATAGGCATACGAACTGTGCGTGACTGGTTCATGATCGCACGCTCGATGGTCTGGCGAATCCACCACGTGGCATAGGTCGAAAACCGAAAACCGCGTTCGGGATCGAACTTCTTGACGGCGTGAATCAAGCCGAGATTGCCTTCTTCAATGAGGTCCAGAAGCGGCAGCCCCCGATTGTTATAGCGGCGTGCAATTTTCACGACCAGGCGCAGATTACTTTCAATCATGCGCTGCCGGGCGGTCTCGTCACCTTCCCTGATGCGGCGCGCAAATCTGACCTCCTCGGACCGTGTCAGGAGCGGCGACACGCCGATCTCGTTCAGGTAAATGCAGGTGGGATCGACGCTACGAATCGCGTTGCGGGTTGCATGCGGCCGGTTCTCAGGAGGCGGGCCCGGTCCAGGTCCCCGCTGTCGTCCGGTCGATTCACTGGAAAATCGCAGCTCGCCCACAGTCCAAACCTCGCCAGTTCGGGAGCAGACCACGACGACGTCATATGATGATCAAGTCGAATTATCTCGCCGGCAGATACTGTCGCGGGTTAACCGGCTTGCCATTGCGCCTGATTTCGAAATGCAGTCGCGGCTTGCCTCCCGGCCCCTCACCCATCGTCGCTATTCGTTGACCTTTTTTTACAGCCTGGCCCTCTTTGACCAGTAGCGATGCGTTATGCCCGTATGCACTCAGGTAGGTGTCGTTGTGCTTCAGGATAATAAGCTCTCCGTAACCGATAAGTCCACTGCCCGAATAGACGACAGTCCCGCTGGCCGCGGCCTTAACGGGCTGACCGATCGCCCCGCCGAACAGAATGCCGGTGCCGCTGCTCGGCCGGTCGCCAAATTCGACCATGACCTTGCCCTTGGCCGGCCAGCCCCAGGGCGGTGCCGGCTGTGTCGGGACCGGCGGCAAGGGTCGCTTGCCGGCCCGCTCGGCACTCGATGTGGGGGATGAGCGCTGCGCCCCGGCAGGCGGCCTCAGTTGAATGACCTGACCCGGATAAATCAGCGTGCCGTCACCTAGCTTGTTCCAGCGCGCCAGGTCGCGGGGATCTTCGCCGTATCGCCAGGCGATCGTGAAAAGTGTCTCGCCGGAGCGAACGATATGCTGGTCCCGGGGGGTGTGATCCCAGCGGGTCTTCGGCCCGCAGGCAGCGATGAGAAGCAATACGGTCATCACCACCATGATTTTCAAGGAGCAACAGGGACCTGTGGTCATTACCGAGTTATTCCATTTGGAAGATGATGCCGCCGATTATTATTGTCAGTAAGACAAGCAGCCAGCCGATACGCTCAACATATTTTGGCAGCACATCGGCCATGCGCTGGCCACCGGCGACAATCAGCCCGGCAACAAGGAAAAATCGCGCGCCGCGACCGATCGCCGACGCAATAACAAAGCCGGGGAAATTGAGTACAGCGGCACCGGCAGAGATCGTGAAGATCTTATAGGGGATCGGTGAAAATCCTGCGACAAAAACCGCCCAGACTCCCCATTCGTCGAACCACTGCCGGCCGTTGAGGTACGCAGGCCAGTATCCCATCTCATGCAGCCAGGGTTCGATCGCCTCCAGCAAATAGTAGCCGATCGCGTAACCGGCGATTCCACCCGCCAGCGAGGTCACGGTCGTCACGGTGGCAAACCGCCAGGCACGCGCCCTTTGCGCGAGACACATCGGGGCCAGCATAACGTCCGGCGGAATCGGGAAGAACGAGGATTCGGCGAAGCTCAAAACGCCCAGATATCGTTCCGCGTGCCGGTGGCCTGCCCATGACAGCACGCGGTCGTAGAGGGGAGCAAACAGGCGCAAGGCTAGCGGATCCGATGTTGAAACTTTGGTTTAGGAAAATCTGTCATCGACTGATTTTATTCTGATTTCCCATGAACAAGTGGGACGAAACTCACCAGGCCGAGCGACAGCTGCTCGTAGTGTCCGTTCTGTTTTGTCACTTTGACCAGCTCCTGCCGACCTGTCGGTCCGACCGGGATGATCATCCGGCCGCCCTGTTTGAGCTGCTGCAGGAGTTTCTCGGGAAGCTCCGGAGCCGCCGCCGCGACGATGATGCCGTCATATGGGGCATATTTTGGCCAGCCCTCCCAGCCATCGCCCAGCCGATAGTGGACGTTGTAGATATCCAGCTGGCGAAGCCGTTGCTTTGTTTTTTTCAACAGTTCGGGTATGCGCTCCACGGTATAGATCTCCTTGACAAGCGGCGCCAGCATGGCCGTCTGGTAGCCACAGCCGGTGCCTATCTCGAGTACGCGGTCGCCCTCGAATCCCTGCAGCAACGCCTCGGTCATCTTGGCAACGACATACGGCTGACTGATTGTCTGTCCCAGTCCGAGCGGCAGTGCCGTATCTTCATAGGCACGGCTCGCCAGCGCCTCATCGACGAACAGGTGACGCGGCACATTGCGGATTTGTTCCAGAACCTCGCTCGATCGTATGCCGGACTCCTCAAGACGACGTACCAGCCGGTCACGCGTACGCGCCGATGTCATGCCGATGCCGCGGATGTCCTGATTTTGATGGATCATTTGCTGAGCCATGCACCGATCTGCGGCAATACGCCGTGCCAGGTCAGGTCTACCTTGAGCGGCGTGACGGACACGGCTCCCTGATCGATGGCTTCAAAATCCGTGCCCTCCCCTGCGTCCTGACCCGGCCCTGCCGGGCCGATCCAATAAATCGTCCTGTCCCGGGGATCTTTGGTCTTGATCAACGGTTCAGAACGGTGCCTGAAACCAAGCCGTGTCGCCTGAACACCCGTCAGGTTTGCATAGGGCCGGTCGGGAACGTTCACATTCAGTATCACATCGTTGGGCAGAGGATCCTCCTGCAGTCGTTGCACAAGTTCCCGGGCAACCGTCGCCGCGGAGTCGAACTGGCCGCCGCGATGCCCCACGAGTGACACAGCGATTGCCGGAAAACCGAGAAAGCGGCCCTCCATCGCGGCCGCGACCGTGCCGGAGTAAATAACGTCGTCGCCGAGGTTCGCGCCGTGATTGATGCCTGAGACGACGATATCAGGCTCGAAATCCAGAAAGCCGGACAGTGCGAGGTGAACGCAATCAGACGGCGTGCCATTGACGAAATACCGACCGTCCGTCACCTCGTGGATTCGCAGTGGTGCATCCAGCGTCAGGGAATTGCTGGCACCGCTGTAATTTCGATCGGGTGCGACGACGACAACTTCCGCTATCTCGGCAAGCGCGTCTGCGAGCAATGTAATACCGGTGGCCAGATAGCCATCATCGTTGCTGACCAGAATTTTCAAAATATGTCCATGCGTGAGCTGATTTCTCTGTCCTGACTGCGGGTCCTGTTCTTGCAAGCGGGCCCGTCTGTTGGTTATGAAAGCCGCGCTCACTATACTCAAAGTTACCTGTCCGCCATAGCAGTGAGTTATGGAGACCGACCTTGCCAAATAAGGACGATGACAGCCAGGCGCCGCCAGCGCATCCGCCCGACGATGATGTCGGCCTCTTTCGACGCCTGATGTCGGACGCCAGACCGCTGAGTCAGGATGCCGTGCCACCGTCGCCGAGTCGCCCCACGCCCAAGGCCAGATCCAGGAGACGCGATGAACGGGAAGTATTGCGTGAAAGTCTGGAGGTGGACGTCGAGTCCATGAAATCCGATAACGGGGAGAACCTCTCGTATCGAAGCTCGTCCGTAGGTCGACGCAGCTTTCGCAAATTGACCCGGGGCGGCTTCAGCGTGCAATCCCAGATCGATCTGCACGGACTGACGGCGGCCGAGGCAAAAACAGCGCTCGCCGAATTCATCGATGGGAGTGTCAATCGCGGCCACCTTTGTGTACGCGTCATTCACGGTAAAGGACTGGGCTCCGGCGCACGAGGTCCGGTCCTGAAACGCAAGGTCGATACCTGGCTCAGGCAATGGAAAACCGTCCTGGCGTTTGTCTCCGCCCGCCAGGTCGATGGCGGTACGGGTGCAGTATATGTCCTGCTTAGAAAAAGTTAGTTGGGGGTGTTCTTAGGAGTCGTTCTTAGGGGTCGAACCGCTAAGCGTTCTTAGGGGTCCGAACCGCTAAGTACTCTTAGCGGTTCGACCCCTGGGAAATGGAGTTTCGTATTCAGCGATTTCCCTTAGCACAGCTGTCGCGAACCCGCCGCGCGTGAGGAAAAACCGAAGCCACACTGTTTCGCCATCCCGTTCCCAGGTGAAACTCCGGACGGCGAGGCGAAGCGCCCGCCTGGCCTGCAGAAGCCGTTCTTTTGCAAGGCCGTGCATGAGTTCCGGAAAGCGATTAACGACCGCTTCTTCGCGCTCGGCAACATCGCCGCCGGTTTGCAAATCACCGGCACCCCATAGCGCACCACTCGGGTGAATATCGAGTTCATCACCGCGACGCTCGAGTTCGCTGTCGACACCGGCAACAGAAAAAAAACTGCCGCTGCCATCCAGGCTGGCGCAGTCACCCGGTAGCAGGGTGCTCCATGTGCCGTTCTTCACTCTTTCCTGGAGGATCTGATTGAAGAGAAATGACCGCGCGGCAGACAATGCGATGCTTCGCTTGTCGCGTGAAAGTCGCTGACCTGCGAAAAGACCGCACGCCAGCCCGAGATTGCCGCCATCGTGACCGAAGCGCTGTTCGCCGAAATAATTCGGCACGCCCGCATTCCGTACTTTCATCAGGCGGTCTTCCAGGTTACCTCCGGCCTCGGTGACATTTCTCAGCGCGATGCGAAAATCATTGCCCGTATGCGCGCCACGACGAAGTTTGCGCCGATGACGGCCCACTTGCACAACGCGAACGCCTTCGAGATCGAGTTTCAGCCAGTCCGCTCTGTGACCGGCAGGCCGTCGTACGCTGAACCATTGCGTCGCAACTGCGTGGCGGTCTTTTAACCCGGCAAAGCCCACATCGGATACAGCAACTGCGGCGAATCTGGCAAGACCGCTGGCAACCCAGCTCGTATTCGCGCCCTCTTTTTCAATTTGCAGGTAGTCGTGCTCGCCGTCTCCGGACAGCCCGAAACCGAGTCGCTCACTTAGCTGAAAGTCGGCGTTTTCGGTTTTGATCTGGCAGGCAAGGACCGGTTCGCTGATGGCGCGTTGCCAGTCCGGCAGCGCATACTCAGTCACTCTGACTTCGGCGTGCCGGCGGCGGGTACCACCTGGTAGAAAGTTTCATTGCGACCGATCAACCCGAGGTCCGTTCGTGCCCTTTCTTCCGCCGCCTCATTGCCGTTCTTCAGATTGAGCATTTCTGCCTCGAGAGCCAAATTCCTGTCTTTGAGGACCTGATTCTGTTGACGCTGCTGGGATACGGCCTGCCGCAGCTTCCGGGTCTTGCCATAGCCGTCGTCGGACAGCCACAGCTTCGCCTGCATCATAAGCCCGAGAATCGCCAAAACTGACAGTGTCCAGCTTCTGCTTCGCAAGATTTGTCCCCAAAAGCCAAATCAATCAGGGTACTTCGACCGAAAATGCCTCCCGTCCGGCATATCGGGCCTCGCTACCCAGTTCCTCTTCGATGCGCAACAGCTGGTTGTACTTGCTGATCCGGTCCGATCGTGACAGTGACCCGGTCTTTATCTGTGTCGCCTGGGTCCCGACCGAGATATCTGCGATCGTACTGTCAGATGTTTCCCCGGAGCGGTGCGAGATGACTGCTGTGTAGTCTGCCTCAACCGCCATAGTAATTGCATCAAGAGTCTCCGATAAGGTACCGATTTGGTTAGGTTTTATCAATACCGAATTGGCGATTTTTTCCTCGATTCCGCGGCTCAGGATTTTCGTGTTAGTGACAAAAACGTCATCGCCGACGAGTTGTACGCGCTCGCCAAGCCTCTCGGTGAGCAGGCGCCAGCCGTCCCAGTCGCCCTCGTCCATGCCGTCTTCCAAAAAAATAATCGGGTAGGCATCGACGAGTTCGGCGAGGAAATCGCAGAATTCGGCCGCATCGAAGTCGCGCCCTTCGGAATCCAGCCGGTAACGGCCATCCACGAAAAACTCCGAGCTGGCAACATCGAGGCCCAGCAGGATGTCTTTTCCCATCCTGAAACCTGCTCGCTCTGTTGCCTCGATGATCGTATCGAGCGCGGCCCGGTTCGATGGCAGGTCCGGCGCAAATCCGCCTTCATCGCCGACGGCGGTATTCAGCTTCATTCCCAGCAACACATTCTTGAGCGAGTGAAATATCTCTGCGCCGTATCGCAGCGCCTCCGCAAAGCTGGGTGCACCGACCGGCAGGATCATGAATTCCTGGATATCGACGCTGTTGTCTGCATGCGCCCCGCCGTTGATGATGTTCATTGTCGGTACCGGCAACGTCGTGCTGTTGCCGAGATGCCGAAACAGGGAAATACCTTTTGACTGCGCTTCGGCCTTCGCGACCGCCAGTGAAACGCCAACCAGCGCATTCGCACCCAGGTTTGCCTTGTTGTCGCTGCCATCGAGCTCGATCATCTTCTCATCGACGGCACGCTGGTCGCTGAATGTCCCGGCGAGCAGGGCATCCCGAATAACGCTGTTGATATTGGCGACCGCTTTTTGCACGCCTTTGCCGAGGTATCTGGCCTTGTCACCGTCGCGAAGCTCAACCGCCTCACGCGTGCCGGTCGAGGCACCCGACGGCACGCCGGCGCGCCCCAGACTGCCGTCGTCGAGACGCACATCTGCTTCGATCGTCGGGTTACCGCGGGAATCGAGAATTTCCCGCGCTCGAATATCCGCAATCTTGATCATCTATCCACCTATCGTAGGAGCCCGTCCTGACGGGCGAATTCTTGGCCGTCCTGACGGGCGATTTCTTGCTTAATCGCTGAGAACGCTCAGATTCCGAGCCCGTACTCCGCTTCCTGGAAGCCGGCCTTTTTGACTTCGTCGTCCAGCGCCTTGAGTGTCTCCAGAAGCGCTGCCATTTTGTCGAGTGGCCAGGCGTTCGGTCCGTCGCTTAACGCTTTATCGGGATCCGGATGTGTCTCCATGAAAAGGCCCGCCACGCCGGCGGCGATCGCAGACCTGGCAAGTACCGGAATGAATTCCCGCTGCCCGCCCGAAGCGCTGCCTTTGCTGCCGGGCAACTGCACGGAGTGCGTCGCATCAAAGACAACCGGGCACCCGGTTGTACGAAGTATTGCGAGACTGCGCATGTCCGCGACCAGGTTGTTGTAGCCGAAGGAAAAACCGCGTTCACAAACCATGATGTCTTCATTGCCCGTGGACTTCGCCTTGTCGACCACATTCTGCATTTCCCAGGGCGAAAGAAACTGACCCTTCTTGATATTGACGGGCTTTCCCTGGCTGGCAGCATTCAAGATGAAATTGGTTTGCCGGCACAGGAACGCGGGCGTCTGTAGCACGTCCACGACCGATGCGACCTCTGCCATCGGCGTATCTTCATGGACATCCGTCAACACGGGAACGTCAAGCTGTTTCCTGACTTCGCTTAAAATGCGAAGCCCTTCTTCCTGGCCGGGGCCACGGTAGCCGTCCTTCGAGCTTCGATTGGCCTTGTCGAACGATGACTTGTAGATGAACGGAATCCCCAGGTCGCCGCAGATTGCCTTCAGATGCCCGGCCGTGTCGACCGCCATCGCCTCACTTTCGACCACACAGGTTCCCGCAATCAAAAAAAACGGTCTGTCGGCGCCGGCATCGAAGCCGCATAGCTTCATGCCTGGGCGACCTTCGGCATCTCACCGCTGTGATAAAGCCTTGCGGCGAGAATAAATCCGGTGAACAAGGGATGGCCGTCGCGCGGGTTGGACGTGAACTCGGGGTGAAACTGGCTGGCGATGAACCAGGGGTGTTCGGGTAATTCGATCATCTCGACCAGATTATCGACTGACAGGCCGGAGAACCTTATGCCCGCTTTCTCGAGAACCTCGCGATAGTTGTTGTTTACCTCGTAACGATGCCGGTGCCGCTCGAAAATCGTTGTTTTGCCGTAAATCGTTGCTACAAGCGACCCCTCCACAAGATTTACCCTTTGTGCGCCGAGACGCATCGTACCTCCGAGTTCTGAATCTTCACTGCGCTCTTCACGTTCGCCGGCCTCGGTTTCCCACTCGGTGACAAGCGCTACAACCGGATATGGTGTGCCGCGCTCGAACTCCGTACTGTGCGCGCCTTCGAGACCCGCGAGGTTGCGGGCCGCTTCTATGACGGCCACCTGCATACCGAGGCAGATGCCAAGATAAGGCACCTTGTTCTCCCGCGCATAGCGAACCGCCTCAATCTTGCCCTCGATGCCACGGTCACCGAACCCGCCGGGCACGACGATGCCGTCCATCCCGCGCAAGCAGTCGGCCCCTTTGTCTTCGATGTCCTGTGACTCGAAATAATGAATATTGACGCGCGTGCGAGTGTGTATGCCGCCGTGCAACAGCGCTTCACTCAGTGAGATGTAAGCATCCCGCAGATCGACGTACTTACCGACCATCGCAACATCGACTTCACTTTCCGGGTTTTGTTTTGCCCTCACGACAGCGTCCCATGGACTGAGATCGGCGGGCGGCAGATCAAGGTGTAACTGCTTCGTGACAATGTCGTCCAGCCCCTGGTCGTTCAACATTGCCGGTATTTTGTAGAGATCGTCGGCATCATAGGCCGAGATCACGGCGGCCTCCGGTACATTGGTGAAAAGTGCAATCTTCTGGCGGTGTTCGGAGGGCAGCACCTGTTCCGAACGGCAGACGAGAATATCGGGTTGTATTCCGATGGAGCGCAGTTCCTTCACCGAGTGCTGCGTTGGCTTGGTCTTGATCTCGGACGAGGTTGCGATATACGGCACGAGCGTCAAATGCACATAGACGACGTGATCGTGTCCGAGTTCGATACCCATCTGCCGAATCGCCTCCAGGAATGGAAGGGACTCGATGTCGCCCACTGTTCCGCCGATTTCAACGAGGCAGATATCGGCATTGCCGGCGCCCTTCTTTACGCTCTTCTTGATTTCATCGGTAATGTGCGGAATCACCTGCACTGTAGCGCCGAGATAATCACCACGCCGCTCTTTGGCTATGACAGTCTCGTATATCCGGCCGGTTGTGAAATTGCTGTTGCGTCCGGTTGTCGTGCGAACGAAACGTTCGTAGTGACCGAGATCGAGGTCGGCCTCGGTGCCGTCTTCGGTTACAAAAACCTCGCCATGCTGAAAGGGGCTCATCGTGCCTGGGTCAACATTTATGTATGGATCCAGCTTGATCATGCTGATCGACAAACCCCGGGACTCCAGGATCGCACCGAGGCAAGCAGAGGTAATGCCCTTTCCCAGGGAGGACACCACGCCGCCGGTGATGAATACATACGATGTCATTTACGGGCCCTTAAAAATAAGGCGGCGGGAAATAACAAAGGGTCAGAATGAAAACACGAAACCGGCGCCAAAATCGGCCAATTTGCGCTTTTCTTCCAACCCTAGAGATGTCCCGTCGATGGATGAAAGACGGTGTTATAAGCTACCAGATCGCTGCGTCTTTAACAATGAATACGGAGACTGCAGTAAACGCCATTGTTAAATTAATGTAGTGCAGGACGGTTTTGCCAGTGCACGCCGTAACCGTCCGCTTTGCTTGCGTCCGCAGCCACCCAGAGGTCACCGACGGCAAGCAGACGATCGCCCGAGTACAGTAAAGGGATACACTGGCGCATCCACGGTACGACGCCGTCCTCCTGCAGCAGTTTCTTGAGTTTATGGGTGCGCTTGCGGCCCGCCGGACAGAATACCTCTCCTCCCTGGCGAAACCTGAGTGAAAGTCCACCCTTGACGGCGTCACGATCGATGCCGCCATCGACGCCGGCTTCCAGACGCATCTGACCTTTACCCGCACCCAGATCCAGCCAGGAACCGTCCGCCATCAGTTCCGTCGCAGCAAGCATTTCTTCGGGCGTCGTCTCGGCGAGCAGGTAGAGCTTGTCACGGTACCGCCTGATCTCGGCGCCGGGCCACCCCACCAATGGTTGTGCGTCTTCCCGCGCCGGGATCAATTCATGGGTGATCTGGTAAAGGCGCGTTGCCGGAGGCGCTGGCAGACCGCACTTTCTGGCAGCATGGCGCAACACATTGCGTTGCCGCTTCTCTGACAGCGATTTCAGTCCGTTAATGTCGAGCCGATCGGGCTTGACTCCCGTCGACACAGCGGCAAGATCCAGCTCCGCCAGATCGTTCAGCAGTTCGCTGGACTCACCGGCCAGTTCGGCGCTTCGTCCGAGGCGCTCCGATACACCGGGCCATCGTTGCGCCAGCGCGGGTATGATTTCCTGGCGCAGGAAATTCCTGTCGAAACGCGTATCGAGATTCGAGGGATCGTCAATCCAGCGGAGTTTATGTTCTTCGGCATAAACCACTATCGAAGCGCCGCTGACACCAAGCAGCGGTCTTACAAGCATGCCGCGGGCAAAGCTCTGTATGGCACCGATTCCTGCGAGCCCGGCGAGGCCACTGCCTCTCATCAGGTTCAGCAGCAGGGTCTCCGCCTGATCGTCCTCGTGGTGTGCGCTGAGCAGCCAGTCTCCTGCTTCGACAATTGCTCGAAAAGCATCGTAACGGGCCTGCCTCGCTGCAGCTTCGGGACCGAGTCCCGATTTGTCGTCGACCTCGACGGCCTCGCTAACAAATGGAACGTCGAGACCTGCTGCGAAAGTCCGGCAATGCGCTTCCCATTCGGGCGCCTCGTCATGCAAACCGTGATTGATGTGCAGCGCCAGAATCGGCGTTCGATGCTCGTCAGTACTTGTGGCCAGCGAGTGAAGGAGAACGGTTGAATCCATGCCACCACTGAATGCAACCAGAAACCGGCGCGGCTTGTCGATGCCCTCTGCGAGCTTTGCGAGACGCGACAACAGGACTGGAGAATTAAACGTCATGGTAGAAATTGACAACGATTACCGGTCAGGCCATGCGCATCAATAAATGTCACAAATTCGCCGGGAGCGAATTTGGACGCCCAAAGGGCGCCTTCGCGAAGCGAAGGTCACGACCAGGGATGGTCGTGATCAATCCGCATCGATCGAAATTTGGCGACCAACATTGGTGGGCAGACTGCGGCGATTCTTGCTATTCCTTATATTGACCAAATCCCGCAATGCGGCGCTGACGATCTTCGAGTAGCTGATCAATATCGAGCCGATCGAGTTCTTCGAGGTGGTTCAGAAGCGCATTGCGAATAACCTCGGCAGCGGCAGCCGGATCGCGATGGGCCCCACCAAGCGGTTCCGGCAATATCTCATCAACAAATCCGAAATCATCGAGGCTCTCAGCGGTTATGCGCATGGCTTCAGCGGCCTCCTCGGCTTTTTCGGCACTTTTCCAGAGAATTGATGCACACCCTTCCGGTGAAATAACCGAATAGACGGCATACTGCAACATCAGGAGTCGATCGCCGACACCAATTGCCAACGCACCACCTGACCCGCCTTCACCGATTACAACGCTAATAATTGGTGTGCGTAAGCCTGCCATTAAATACAGACTGTGAGCAATCGCTTCGCTTTGCCCGCGTTCTTCGGCGCCGATACCAGGGTCCGCACCGGGTGTATCAATCAATGTCACGATGGGCAACGAAAATTTCTCTGCCATTTTCATCATGCGTTGCGCTTTGCGATACCCCTCCGGTTTCGGCATACCGTAATTTCGACGAACACGTTCTTTGGTATCGCGGCCTTTCTGATGTCCGATAAACATGACGGGCCGGCCGTCCAGTCTGCCAACACCGCTGACGATCGCATGATCGTCTGCGTACATGCGGTCGCCATGCAGCTCCTGAAAATCGGGCGCGAAGTACCCAAGATAGTCGGTCGTGTATGGACGCATCGGGTGGCGGGCAATCTGTGCGATTTGCCAGGCACCAAGTTTCGAGAAGATGCTTTTGGTCAGCGCCGCGCTTTTAACTTTGAGCCTCGCGACCTCTTCGTTGATACTGATTTCCGAATCATCACCGACGAATCGAAGCTCATCGATCTTAGCCTCGAGTTCTGCGATAGGCTGTTCGAAATCCAGGAACTTGAGATCCATACGACCTAACCCTTGTGGTCCAACAAGGCTATATTGATGCGTTCAGCGAGTTATTATCAGCACGGGAAAGTGACTCTACATCATTTCCCGGCCGGGTGCGTAGAGCAAGCGGACACTATTCTGGCCGAGTAATTCCACCAGTTTGTCTCGCAATTCGCGGCTCGGCCTGACAGTCCACTCCGGTCCGAGGTTTAGCCGGGCCGCCGCGCTGGTACCGACATACTGTACCGCAACATCGCAATTGCCTTCCCGGTACGGCAGTAACACATCGTGCAATCGGGTCAGGAGGTGCTCGCCCTGCCCGTTGGGGGCCAGGCTCAGAATCATGCTTTTTGCCTGTTCTTCAATGACCTGATCGATATGCAAAACGTTCTTGGCGCTCAAGCGCCAGGCAGACAAGAAATCGTCATAGCGCAAGGTGCCGCTGACTACGATGATTTCATCTTTGATCAACAAATGTCGATACTGCTGAAACGTCTCCGTGAAAAAACTTACCTCGAGACGGCCAGAGTCGTCGTCCAGAACGACGGTGACGCGATTGCTTCTTTTTCGGATATCCATAATCAGGCCGGCAACCGTTATTTCGCGGCCGGTCTGCGCATAATTTCGCTCACCATTGCTGGTCTGCGGTGCCGGTTCCGAACCGATGTCCCCTAGCCTCCCGTCGGCCAGAAACATTGCGTCCTTGCGTACCGCATCGAATGGATGGCCGGCCAGGTAAAGTCCGAGTGCTTCTTTTTCATTAGCGAGCAGCTCACGATCATTCCATTCGGCAACATCACCTTTTCGTGATGGTTCCGCCGCTTGCTCTGGTTTGTCGATACCGAACATGTCGTTTTGACCAGCCGCACGGGCATGCGCCTCCTGGGCGGCACACTTCAATGCTTCCGGTAAAAATTGCATCATGCTGCGGCGCGTCTCGCCGAAGCCATCCATCGCCCCGGATTTGATCATCGCCTCGATCGCCCTTCGGTTAAGTTTTTCAGGGTTGACCCGGCGACAAAAATCGTCAAGATTTTTGAAATCACCGCTTTCGTTTCGCTCGGCAATTATCGATTCGACGACGTTGCGGCCAACTCCCTTAAGCGCGCCGAGGCCATAAAGGATCGACCGTTCTCCAGCCACACTGAACTGATAGTTGGACTCGTTGATGTCGGGTGCCTTCAACTCGAGCCCGATATGCCGGCAGTCATCCTTAATCGTTACCAGCCGGTCGGTGTTGTCAAGGTCGGCGCTCATCACGGCCGCTGTGAATGCCGCCGGATAATGTGCTTTGAGATAAGCCGTTTGATACGCCAACAATGCGTAAGCAGCCGAATGTGACTTGTTGAAGCCGTAAGCGGCAAACTTCTCCATCAAATCGAATATTCGTGTCGCCGTGAAATCAGGGACACCGCGCTTCACTGCACCATTTACAAAGACTTCACGCTGCTTGGCCATTTCCTCGGGCTTTTTCTTGCCCATTGCACGACGAAGCAGGTCGGCCCCGCCGAGCGTATAGCCGGCGAGAACCTGTGCAATCTGCATCACCTGTTCCTGATAAAGGATGACGCCATAAGTTTCCTTGAGAACCGACGTGAGGTCCGGATGCAAATAGTCGATGTTCGTTTTATTTGCGTCATTTTTTCTCGAAATAAAATCATCAACCATGCCCGATTGCAGCGGCCCGGGACGGAACAATGCGACCAGCGCGACGAGATCGTCGAAGTGATCGGGTTGCATGCGGTACACGAGGTCACGCATGCCCCGCGACTCAAGCTGAAAGACGGCCGTCGTACTGCTCGTCCGCAGCATTTCGAAGGTCTTTGCGTCCGTCAACGGAATGCTCGCGATATTCAGGTGCAGGTCGGGTTGCTCCGCATTGATGATCTGCACAGCCCAATCAATGATGGTCAGTGTTTTCAGGCCCAGAAAATCGAACTTGACGAGCCCGGCAGCTTCCACGTCGTCCTTATCCAGCTGGGTGACGATGTTTTTGCCGCCCTCTTCGCAATAGAGAGGTGTGAAGTCGGTCAGCTTGTGCGGTGCAATGACGACGCCGCCCGCGTGCTTGCCCGCATTCCTGACGAGTCCTTCGAGCGACTTCGCCAGGTCAATAATCGAGCGAACTTCCTCGTCGTCTTTGTACATCGCGGCAAGCTCTTCTTCCTGCTCCAGCGCTTTGTCGAGTGTGATACCCAGCTCGAAGGGCACCTGTTTTGCAATGCGATCGACAAAACCGTAGGGCTGACCCAGTACGCGGCCCACATCACGAATCACGGCTCTTGCGGCCATCGTTCCGTAGGTAATGATCTGGGACACACGATCCCGGCCGTATTTTTCCGCGACATAATCGATAACGCGGTCGCGTCCTTCCATACAGAAATCGATATCGAAATCCGGCATCGAAACGCGCTCGGGATTAAGGAATCTTTCGAACAGGAGAACGTGTTCCAGTGGGTCGAGGTCGGTAATGCCCAACACCCAGGCGACCAGCGACCCCGCGCCCGAACCACGCCCGGGACCCACCGGAATCCGGTGTTCTTTAGACCAGCGAATGAAATCCGCAACGATCAGAAAGTAACCGGCAAAGCCCATGTCGCAGATTACGGTGAGCTCCGCGGCAAGCCTCTCTCGGTACGGAGTCGCAACGCTCTCCTGAGCCGCAGCCTTTGTTTCGAGCTTTTGAAATATCCGGTCCAACGCCACGTCCAGCCCCGCTTCCGCCTCCGACCTGAGATTTTCCTCCGTGGTCTGACCGGCCGGAACCGGGAACGCCGGCAAATAGGTCTGGCCCAGCTTGAGATCAAGGTTGCAACGCTTCGCGATCTCCAATGTATTCAAGAGCGCCTCAGGCACATCGGCAAACAGCGTGGCCATCTCGTCACAGTTTTTCAGGTACTGGTTTTCGCTGTAGAGCTTCGGCCTTTCTGTATCGCTCAGCGTGCGTCCGTACTGAATACACACTCTTGCCTCGTGCGCTTCAAAATCTTCACGCGATAAGAAACGCACATCATTGCTCGCGACGACCGGCACGCTCATGCTGCTGGCAAGCCCAAGCGCACTTTGCACATACTCTTCCTCACCGCTTCGCCCCGTGCGTATGAGTTCCAGGTAAAAGCGATCGCCAAATACATCGAGCCAACTTGCCAATCGATTTTCGGCGACGTCGTAGTGATTGCTGACCAATGCCCGGCCCACGTCACCGTGTACCGCGCCGGACAAGGCGATAAGCCCTGCGCAGCTTGCCCTCGTCAGCCACTCGCGTTCTGCCATGGCAACGCCGCGATGCTGACCTTCGAGAAAGGTCTTCGTTACAAGAGCCGCGAGGTTGCGATACCCCTTCTGGTTTTGACAGAGCAAAAGCAGGGCCGATGGCCGGTCGATATCGTCATGATCGGCAAGCCTCAGGTCGACGCCGATAATCGGCTTGATTCCCTGCTTGAGTGCCTGCTGGTAAAACTTCACCATGCCAAAAAGGTTGCCGTGATCGGTCAGCGCAACCGCCGGCATGCCCAATTCGGCGCATTGCCGCATCAGCACAGGGATCCTCACGGTACCGTCGATGATCGAGTACTCGGTGTGCAAATGCAGATGAACGAAGCGTTGCGTCATAGTGTGCCGTTACGGTCACCGCTCATTAACCCGCTGTCAATATAGCCTTGTTGGGCCTCTGCCGTCATCGAGCAAAATGGACGAAAACTCCGACGATGTTGCTGACACGGTCCGAACCGGTCGATTCGTGCGCGATGATCGACGGTAGCGTAACCTTTATGCCGGGCAAAACCATAATGCGGGTAGATGCTCGCCAATTCGACCATGATCTCGTCGCGGCAGACCTTGGCGACGATGGAGGCAGCGCTGATCGCATCAATTATCGCGTCGCCGCCGACGATAGCCTCACCCTCGATCCGGTCGGCGCCAAATGTGAGCTTCGGGAGACGATTGCCGTCGACCTGAACAAAATGTGGTTGAATCCGCAGGCCGAGTATGGCGCGCCGCATGGCCAGAAACGTGGCTTCGAGGATGTTGAGGCGATCGATCTCGGCTGCATCCGCCCAGGCAACCGACCAGGCCAGCGAATGCTGCCGTATCTCGCCGGCCAGCTGGGATCTGCGGCTGGGACTGAGTTTCTTGGAGTCCCGGAGCCCGTCGATCGGCGAACGCTTGTCAAGGATCACTGCACCGGCTACGACCGGTCCCGCGAGCGGCCCCCGGCCTGCTTCATCGACACCGGCAACCGGCCGGTTGAAGTCACAAAACAAGGCCTGTTGCATCATGCGGCACCGGCAAGATCAAGTATTGCTTTGGCCGCCTGTTGCTGTGCATCACGAGTCAGATCCGCACGCAACGCAACAAACTTACTCTCGATGACTGCCCGGCGTTCTGCATCATCCAGCAAATCGGCAACGGCCGCCGAGAGCGCCTCCGGCGTCGCGTCGTCCTGCAGGAACTCTGGCACCATCGGTTCGTCAGTCAGCAGATTGGGCATCGCAAAATACTTCACTTTGACGAGATTGAACCAACGATGCATCAGATACGTCAGCGGTGACAACTTGTACGCTGCAACCATCGGTTTACCGTGCAACGCGGTCTGCAACGAAGCCGTGCCGGAAACGAGCAGGACAACGTCCGCTGCGGCAATCGCGGCCTGCGCCTTGCCATCAATCAGTTTGATGTGCTCTGCCATACCCGCTTCTTCGACATGGACCTTGAAGAGCTCTCCCAGCGCGGGACTAGCCATCGGTGCAATGAATTGCAGGTCGGAATACCGGTCGATCAGCCGCCCGCAGGTCTTCGCGAACACCGGCCCGAGCCTCTCGATTTCATTGCGGCGGCTTCCCGGCATCACGGCAACGACTCTCGGAGCCGTCAGACCCAACTCACTTCTTGTTGCCGCGCTGTCGGCGTCGGTGTCTATGCTGTCAGCCAGTGGATGTCCGATAAATTTGGCCGCAACATCGTGTGCTTTGTAAAACTCTTCTTCGAACGGAAATATGCAAAGGACCAGGTCTACCGCTTTCGCGACTTTGCGCACGCGACCCTGCCGCCATGCCCAGACCGTGGGGCTTACGTAGTGAACGGTGGTAATTCCCCGGCTCCGCAGCGCTTTCTCCAGCCCCAGATTGAAATCCGGCGCATCAATACCGACGAATACGTCCGGGGGATCCTCTGCCCAGCGCCTGATTAGTGATCGACGCAGTCTCAGCAGGCGCGGCAGCACTTTAATAGGCTCGACCAGGCCCATTACCGCCAGCGTGTCGGCATCCTCCCAGACGTCGCAGCCGGCTTCGCGCATTGCCGGCCCTGCAACACCCTCGACCCGAACCCCGGGACTTTGTGCCTTGAGCGCCCGGATAAGTCCGGCACCCAACTGGTCGCCGGATACCTCACCAACGACAATGCCGATCCGCAGTTTTTGCATGCCGCTGGTCAGCAATTTCTGGCGGTCTTGTGCAATTTTCGGGCCCGCCTATCGCACCACGCCACGCTCGGACGTTGTTAGCGACTCGAGAAAAATCTGCAGCTCCGGCTGATCGTTAACCAGGCTGTCGATCTCGGCAATGGCTTCGGCGAGTTTCAGGCCGTTGCGATAGAGAATCCGATAGGCATTCTTGATGTTGCGAATCTGATCTTTGCTGAAGTCGCGCCGTTTCAGCCCTTCGCTGTTGATGCCAGCCGGCGCACCAGGAAGACCGAAGACCATCACATAAGCTGGTACATCCTGGTTCACGCCCGTATACATGCCGAGAAAACTGTGTGCACCAACGTGGCAGAACTGGTGGGCACCGGCGAACCCGGCGAAGATCGCCCAGTCACCGACATGCACGTGTCCGGCAAGGGTCGTGTTGTTCGCCATGATGGTCTTATTGCCGATCTGGCAGTCGTGTGCGATGTGGACGTAGGCCATGATCCAGTTATCGTCGCCAACTACCGTTACTCCCTTGTCCTGAACAGTCCCTCTGCTTATCGAGCAGTATTCACGGATGGTATTTCTGTTGCCGATCTCCAGGCGGGTGTCTTCGTTCCGATACTTCTTGTCCTGCGGATCATCACCGACTGATGCAAACTGGTATATCCGATTGTCCTCGCCGATTCGGGTCGGTCCGTTAATCACAACATGACTGTCGACTCTTGTGCCGGCACCGATCTCAACATGATCGCCTATGATTGTATAAGGCCCGACCTCAACGCCATCGGCAATCACTGCGGAGTCGGCGATGATCGCGGTTGGATGGATCACGATGACCTTTTCCCCGGCGCGCACATGATGACCGCAGACATCGCCTGCTTGCCGCCCACGCTTGCAGAACAATCGAAGCGCCACATACTGCGGCGTTTTCGCGCAACGTGTACGTCCATTCTCAATTGGTCGCCGGGTAACACCGGGCGGCGAAATTTGGCCTTATCAACGGCTACAAGATAAAAGAGTTGCCCGGAATTGTGAGCTTCCGAAGACAAGTAATAAAGTATGCCGCCGGCCTGCGCCATCGCTTCAATGATCAATACCCCTGGCATAATCGGCCAGCCAGGAAAATGCCCCTGGAAAAATGGTTCGTTTGTCGTTACGTTCTTGATTGCGGTAACTGACACTCCCAGCTGATAGTCGGTTACCCTGTCAAGCAACAGAAACGGATAGCGGTGTGGCAGCAGCTTCTGGATCTGCACGATATCCAGAGTACGCGGTTCATTCGTCATTCTTATTAACCTTCGCCTCGAGTTCTGCCACCCGTTTCTCCAGTGCCTCACTTCGCCGGAATCTTACAACCATTCGCTTCCAGTCTTTGTCTTTTTCCGCCCCGAATGTCGCCGAGTACACGCCAGGCTCATGAATGTCTTTCGTGATCAGCGCCTGGGCCGTGATGACTACGTCGTCACATACTGTCACGTGCCCTGTCACACCTGACAGGCCTGCGATCATGCATCGCTTGCCGACTGTCGCACTGCCAGCGATCGCGGTCATCCCGGCAATTGCCGTGTGCGCGCCGATGCGGGCGTTGTGGCCGACCTGAATCAGGTTATCCAGTCTGACACCGTCTTCGATAATCGTATCATCGATTGCGCCGCGGTCTACCGCCGTGTTTGCGCCAATTTCGACGTCGCTGCCGATAACAACGCCTCCGAACTGGGGAATTTTTGTCCAGCCGGAGCCCCCCCGGGCATTGCCGAATCCATCGGATCCGATAACCGCGCCGGGGTGAATGATTGTTCGTTCACCAATACGGACGTCTTCAACCAGCGTGGCGTTGACAAGCACTTGTGAATCCCGGCCGATCGAACAGCGCTTGCCAAGAATGCAACCGGCCGCGATGTAAACGCCCTCGGCAATCGAACAGTCTTCTCCAATGACAACATTGGCGGCTATACGTGCGCTGTTCGAAATTCTTGCACTATCTGCAATGACTGCGGATGCATGAATGCCCGCTGCATGGCCTGCGGGCGGGTGCAACACGCCGGCGATTAGCGCATAGGTCGCGTATGGGTCGTCTGAGATCAGGGCGGCAACCGGACATTCACCGGCGTCGGCCTCGGTCAGGACAACGGCAGCCGCCTTGGTGGCAATAAGCTCGTTTCGATAAGCCGGACTGCCAAGAAAACCGACGGCTTCCGCTGAGGCGCTCGCCAACGTTGCAACGCGGTCCACGCGAACCTCTGGGTCGCCTACTAACTCACAACCGAATTCAGTCGCCAGTTCTCCGAGGC